>JBGTBK010000331.1:0-2101 GCA_041749355.1 Sandaracinobacter sp.
GGGATGAAGCCGATCGCAAGGAAGGGGAGCGCGATGCCGAGCCCGAGCCCCGCGAACACGGCAAGCCCCGCCGCTGGCGGCAACACCAGGGCAGCGCCAAGGGCGCCGGCCATGAAGGGGCCGGTGCAGGGCGTTGCAACGAAGGCGGCAAGGGCGCCAGTGAAGAAAGCGCCCCGCGCCCCCGGCTGGGAGGCAAGGCCAGCGCCGGCATTTGCGGTGCCCAGGTTCACCTCGAACAGGCCGGCGAAATTCAGGCTGATCGCGAAGGTGAGCAGCATCAGGAACAGGATCACGCGCGGGTCCTGCAGCTGGAAGGCCCAGCCGGCGCCAGCGCCGGCGCGTGCGATCAGGATTGCGGCAAGGCCCAGAAGGGTCGTCACGAGGATCACGCCGGCCGCATAGGCAACCCCCTCGGTCCGGGCGTGGGCGGCCGATTCCCCGGCCTTGGCGAGGCTAAGGGCCTTCAGGCTGAGGATCGGGAAGACGCAGGGCATCAGGTTGAGGAGCAGGCCGCCGAGGATGGCAAGGCCCAGTGCCGGAAGGAAAGCGGACAGGCCGGCCGAAGGCTGGTTTGCCGAGAGTGGCTCGCCGACGGGAACGGGGCCGGGCGCGGCCGACAGGGTGAGCCCCATGACTTCGTCACCGCGCTCGATCCGGAGGAGGCCCGGAATGGCGGTGGTGAGCGTGCCCGGCACGGCGTCGGCCTCGATGATCAGGGCCTCCTCTGTGCGGGTGATGGTCTGCGGGCTTGCGAACAGGAAGCTGTCGTCTGTGCTGGCGAAGAAATGCGCCCCGGTGATGCTGTCGGTTGCCGCCATCGGCACGGCGAGGCGGATGCGGTTGTTGCTGCGACTGAAGCTGGCCTGTTCGAAGAGTTGGCGCGGGAGGGCTGCGCGGGCGTCGGAAAAGCGTGAGCGCTGGGCAGGATCGGCCGCTCCGTCGCCAGTCTGCAGCGGTAGGACAAGGTCGGCGCCTTCGGGAATGCAGATCTTGTCGTCGCAGACCAGCCAGTCGACCCGCACCTTCAGCGGCAGCGCACCCGACGCGGATTGCGGCACGGAAACTTCGGCGAGCAGGACATTTTCACCCGAATAGACATGGTTCATCAGCCCTGCGACGACATAGGTTTCGGGCACCGGATAGCGGAATCCCGAGACCGTGACACCCTGGGGCACGGTCCACTCCGCGCGCGTTGCCATTCCGCTGTCGCCCGGGCTTTCCCAATAGGTGTGCCAGCCGGGCTTGGGCTTCATGACAAGCCCGATGGTGAAGCGCTGGCCGGGCGCAGGGGCTTTCACTTCGGAGACAAGCTCGACCCGGGTGTTGGGGAGATCTGCGCTGGACTGGGCGAGGGCGGGGCCTGCGAAGAGGGCGCAGAACAGGATCAGCAGGCGGGTGAGCATGGGGCGGTACATAGGGGGTTGGATGGGCTGGGGGAAGCCGCATGGAGCGGTGGGAGGGGGCCGGCCGTGCGGCAAAGCCGCACGAGTCCGGGTGGGGAGGGAAGGAAGAGAAGAATGAAAAGTGTCCGGCAAAGCCGGACTCGTCGGACACGCAGAAAAGGGCAGCCCTGATGGGGGCTGCCCTTTCTCGTGCCGTCCGAAGCTGCAACGAGTCTGCGGACCAAGGCTGCGCCTTGGCCGCAGCCGTTTCCGCTTAGCGCTTCGAGAACTGGAAGCTGCGGCGGGCCTTGGCCTTGCCGTACTTCTTCCGCTCGACCGCGCGGCTGTCGCGGGTGAGGAAGCCGGCCTGCTTCACCGGCGCGCGAAGGGCCGGTTCGAAGCGGGTCAGGGCCTGGGCGATGCCGTGCTTGACGGCGCCGGCCTGGCCCGAAAGGCCGCCGCCGACAACCGTTGCGACCACGTCATATTGTTCGCGACGCTCGGCCACGTCGAACGGCTGGTTGATCACCAGACGCAGGGTGGGGCGGGCGAAATAGACGGTCTGGTCACGACCGTTGATGACGATCTTGCCGGAGCCGGGCTTCAGCCAGACGCGGGCAACCGCATCCTTCCGGCGGCCCGTTGCATAGGCGCGGCCGAACTTGTCGAGGATCTGCGGACGCAGCGCCATCGGGGCTGCCTGCACGGGGGCGGGGGCT
>JBGTBK010000332.1:0-4139 GCA_041749355.1 Sandaracinobacter sp.
GCGCTGCCCGATGCCCGCGAGGCCGCCCTCTTGGTCGTAGTAGTACCAGGTGCTCTGGCCGTTCGCCGTGGCCACGAGCACGCGGTAGAGGCCGCTTGGCGACGGGGCTGCATCGACCGAGAAGACCACGCCATCGAAGATGCCGCGCGCGATGGAGGGCCAGCCGGAGACCTGCACTGCCGGCCAGCCTTCGAATTCGAGCCGGACCCGGCTGCCAGCCGCGATGAAGGGCACGTCGCGGCCGTCGACGAACAGCTCGACGACTTCATTGGTGGTGGATGGCGCGAAGGTGACGAGCACGTCCCCTTCCTTCACGAAGGTGCCGGTGTCGCCGACAAGCATCTGCTGGACCACCCCGTCGCGCGGGGCGCGCACGATCTGGGCCTGCTGCCGGTCCACCCGGGTGTCGGCGCTGTTGGCCTTTGCCCGGACCTGCGCAAGCTTGGCGCGCAGATCCTCGACCTTGAGCTGGGCATTTTCCAGTTCGCGGCGAGCGGCGAGCCCCTCGCCGACCAGGGTGCGGAGCCGGGCAACATCGCGGTCGGCGACCGAGATCTGGCGCTGGATCGACCGCGCCTCTGCCTCGAGTTCGGCGCGCTCGGCCTGCAGCCGTTCGACGAACTGCGGGTCGTTGTCGACGATGCGGACGATCGGGTCGCCTTCGGAAATGCTGAGCCCTTCGATCACATACCATTCGGCGATCCGGCCCGACATCAGGGCGCTGACATCCTGCACCCTGTCGCGCGGCTCCAGCGCCGAGACACGGCCCTGCCCCTGCGCTGTCTGCACCCAGGGAACAAGGAACAGGAAGGCGAGGCTCACGCCGATTCCGATCAGGAGCATGACTGCCACGGCGCGCAGGATGCGCGGGGGCTTCAGGCGGCTGAGCGTGTGGAAATGGGCGAGGTCTTCAGCCAGCATGGGCCGGCCCCTTCCCGACTTTCGAGCGGAGTTCGTCGAACTCGCCCACATGGGTGAGGATGCGCTGCTCCTGCCGGCCGACCCACAGATAGCCGTCGAGCACGATGTCCTCGGGCCGGTTGGTGAAGTAGATCAAGGTGGTTCGGCTGTTCTCGAGGTGGCGGAACACGGCCTGCACCCGGTGCAGCGACACCATGTCGATGAGCGGCGACAGGACAAGAATGCGCGGCCGCGACAGGATCGCGCCGGCAAGCTTGAGCTGCATTGCCTTGGGCAGCGAGAGCGGCCAGCCGGTGGTGGAGAGCTGGGTCTGCATGCCGTCGGGGAGCATGGCGATGCGGTCATAGAGGCCGACGAGCTTCAGCGCCTCGGCAATCGAGACCGGGTCCTGCTCGCCATTGGAGAGGTTCAGATACTCGTCGATGCTGGTCTCGACGATGTTGGGCCTGTCGAGCACGATGATGTCGGAGCGGAGCTTCAGTATGTCGATCGAGGCGATGTCGACGCCGCCAAGCGTTGCAAGGCCACCGAGCGGTTTCTGGTGACGCTTCAGGAAGTTGGAAAAGACGCGCTCCATACCCGGATCGCCGCTGGCGACCAGTTTCGAGCCTTCGGGTAGCTCGAAATCGAAGCGGACGTCGCCGAAATCATGGTCGAAGCGGACGTTGGAGAGCCTGAGGTCTGCGCGGGCCGGGCGGTCGTTTCGGGCAGCGAGCGCCCCGCGCGGTTCCTGGGGCAGGCTGTAGATCAGGTCGAGTTCGTCGAGACCTGCGACGAGATCGTAGAAATAGTCGAGATAGACGCCGAGCTGGGCGGCACCCAGGAACACGCCCGACAGGATGAGTTCGGCTGCCACCAGCTGGCCGATGGAGAGCTGTTCCTGGATGACGAGCCAGCCGCCGAGCGCGAGCAGGGCCGCACTGGCGAGCGCATAGAGGGTGAAGAGCGCGAGCGACTGCGGGAAGGTGCGGCGGAAATGCTTGCGGTGCGCCGTGATGTAGCTGGCCGTCATCGCATCCGAGCGTTGCAGGGCGAAATCGAGATGGTGGCCGGACTTGTAGAAGCCGTCGGAGCTGCCGACGCTTTCCAGCCAGTGGCCTAGCGCATATTTCTGGCGACACAGCGCGATGCTGGTCTGGATCGCGCTGCGGGCCCAGATGCGCCAGATCAGCCACAGCAGCAGGACGAAGAGCAGATTGAAGGCCAGGAAGAAGGGGTGGTAGAAGGTGGTGACGACAATCCCGACACCGGCCTGCAGCACGACCGTGAAGCCGCCCACGGCAAGCGCGGGGACGGCCTTGTGGATGGTCATCACCTCGAAATAGCGGTTCAAGAGGTCGGACCGGCGGTCGTCCTGGAAGAAGGGGTTTTCCGCGTGCACCACGCGGACCGTGATGTCGGCCGCAAGGCGCGCGGTGAAGCGGCGGCGGAAAATCTCCATCAGCCAGAGCCGAAGCGCATTGAGCACGGCCCACAGCATCAGCAGAACGAACAGCATGGCCGAGAGCGTGAAAAGCGGCGCGGGCAAGCCGGTGCTGGCAACGCTGTTGACCAGCAACTGCACCGAGATCGGCGTCGCGAGCGACAGCAGGCTGATTCCGATGCCGTAGATGATCGCAAGTGTTATGAAATTGCGATCCGGACCAAGGATGGTGGATGCCCAGGCAGCAACATCACGCAGGCGGACTTCCTGACCCGCTGCCATCAGCAGGCGCTCCTCACAGGCTGCCAGATCCCGAAATTTGCTGCATCACACGGCCACCTCGCCCTGGGGTTGCTGGTGGGGCTCTGCCCCGGGCACAGGGACGGGCTATGGCATGGGGGCGGGGGCCTGCCAAGGCCGTTTGTTGCAATGCGGTAATGTGTCTTGCGGTGAAATGCGCCGGAACAGCGGCAGGCAGGAACTGTGGGGCCGGCGTTTCAGGGCCGGCCCTCCCCGTCAGTTGGCCAGCCCGATGAAGCCCAGCTGGGCGGCCTTGAACACGGTCTGGCTGCGGTTCACTGCGTTGAGCTTGACCCCGGCATTCTGGATATGGAAGCGCACGGTGGCGTGGCTTCGCGAGAGGATCATGCTGATTTCCCGGTCGGTCTTGCCCACGGCCGCCCAGCGCAGACACTCGATCTCGCGCTTGGTGAGCTGGCAGTCGGTCGGGAGCCAGCGGCGGCGGCGGGTGACTTCGGCGTAGCTGCTGAGGAAGCGGTGCGACAGCAGCATCAGCCGGTCGGCGTGGGCTTCGAATTCGGCCGACATGTCGGTGATGCCCGGATGGGCGGCGCAGAAGGCGACCATTCCGATCTGGCCGAAGGGCTGGTGCACGGGCACGACGATCGCGGAGCTGGTCTGTGCCTTCTTCTCGAAATTGTCGAGCTCGATCTCGTCGAGATAGGTGTTGGGGTGCAGGGTGTGGAACCCTTGCGCATTGGCCCAGAAGGGCTGGCCTTCATAGCGGCAGGCGCGCGCCAGCGGAGACTGGAGCGCGAGGCTGCGGTTGGTCCACCATTGCTGGCCCGGCTCGGTGAAGCCGAACACGCATTCGGCCAGGATGTTGCCGTCGGCATCGAGCATGGGGCGAACCGAGGCGATGTTGTCGGTCATGACGATGCTGTAGTCGGCGAGTGCGTCGACGCTTTCGCGGAAGGCTTCGGCGGCCCGGCGGATGTCGTCGCGGCCGGTGATCGAGACGATGGAGATGTCCATTGGCTGTTCCTCAGTTAACCCTGCGAGCCTTGCCGGCCCAATAGGGTTCGCGCAGTTCACGACGGAGAATCTTGCCCGAGGCGTTGCGGGGAAGCGCGTCGATCACGTCGACCGACTTCGGCGCCTTGAAGCCGGCGATCCGCTGGCGGGCAAAGGCGATGATGTCGTCCGGGTCGATCGTCGCCCCGGGCTTTGCGACCACCACGGCCTTCACCGCCTCGCCCCACTTCTCGTCGGGGACTCCGATGACCGCCACTTCGGCGACAGCAGGGTGGCCATAGACGGCGCTTTCGACTTCGGCCGGATAGACATTTTCCCCGCCCGAAATGATCATGTCCTTCACCCGGTCGTGGATGAAGAGATAGCCGTCCTCGTCGAGATAGCCCGCGTCGCCGGTGCGCAGCCAGCCGTGCGCATCGAGCGTGGCGGCAGTCGCCTCGTCGA
This sequence comes from Sandaracinobacter sp., assembly GCA_041749355.1. Classification (GTDB taxonomy): domain Bacteria; phylum Pseudomonadota; class Alphaproteobacteria; order Sphingomonadales; family Sphingomonadaceae; genus Sandaracinobacteroides. The sequence goes on from JBGTBK010000332.1 coordinate 4,064, forward strand.
GCTTCCAGTAGCCGCGCATGTTGGCGTGCGAGCGGGTGGCGACCTCGCCGACGGTGTTGGGCGGCAGCGGGTTGCC
>JBGTBK010000333.1:0-2729 GCA_041749355.1 Sandaracinobacter sp.
GTCGCGGGTCTCGTTTCCGATGGCCTGCGCGCGGGATCGCGCCGAAGCGAGTTCCGTTTCGTATGCCTTGATCGCGGCATCCGACTCGTCCTTCAGCTTTTGCGCTTGCGCCAGATCGCCTTCGATCGCGTTCTGCCGGGCGTCGATCACGCTTTCGACGCGCGGCAGCGCGATCCGCGACACGATCATGTAGAGCGCGACGAACGCGATGACGAGCGACACCAGCTGCGAAGCAAACGAGCTCGACTCGAACGGAGGAAAGCCTCCGCCGTGGCCGCCGTCTGCTCCGGTGTGGGCACCGGTACCATGACTCTTTTCAGCCACGGAGTTCTCCTGTTGCTGTCAGGTACGCCGCCCGGAGGCGGCGCGCGAAGGTGCAGCTCAGAGCGGAACGAACAGCAGCAGCAGCGCGATCAGCAGCGAGAAAATGCCGAGCGCTTCGGTCACGGCGAAGCCGAAGATCAGGTTCGGGCGCTGGCTGTCGGCGGCGGCCGGGTTGCGGAGCGCACCCGACAGGAACATCGCGAACAGGAGGCCGACGCCGATTGCGGCGAGGCCCATGCCGATCGAGGCAATGCCGGCTCCGAGCAGCTTTGCGGCTTCTGCGTCCATGTATCAGTCCTTCTCTGTGAAAAATGTCGAGCCGACAGGGCTCAGTGATGCAGGTTGATGGAATCGTTGAGGTAGATGCAGGTGAGGAGTGCAAACACATAGGCCTGCACAACCGCCACGATGAGCTCCAGCGCGTAGAAGGCGACGGTCATCATGAAGGGCAAGGGCGCGATCGCGGCAAGGATGCCGCCGGCAGCGCCCAGCGAGATCACGAAGCCTGCGAACACCTTCAGCAGGATGTGGCCTGCCGTCATGTTGGCGAACAGACGGATCGACAGGGTCAGCGGCCGCGACAGGAACGAGATGAGCTCGATCGGGACGATCAGCAGCAGCAGCACGGCCGGCGTGTTGGCCGGCACGAACAGCGAGAAGAAATGGAAGCCGTGCTTGGCGATGCCGACGGCAACGCAGATCAGGAAGATCAGCGCTGCAAAGGCAAAGGTGACGGCGATGTGGCTGGTGACGGTGAAGCTGAAGGGGAAAAGCCCGATCAGGTTCGCGACCAGAATGAAGATGAACAGCGAGAAGATGAACGGAACGAAGGCGCGGCCCTTGGGCCCGATATTCTCGTCCACCATGTCGGTGATGAAGCCGGTCAGCCCTTCGAGAGCGGCCTGCCAGCGGTTCGGAACCAGGGCGGCGTTGCGCGTGCCGAGCCAGAAGAAGCCGACGATCAACCCCAGCACGATCAGCATGAAAGCCGAGGCGTTGGTGAACGCGGCATCAGCCCCACCGAGACTGAAGTCGGCGTAGCGCTTGATTTCGAACTGCTCGAGCGGATTGGCCACTTGGCTACTCGCGTCCCCGTTTTGGACTGTCGTCCAGTTCCTGTCTTTCGGCAGCCCGGATCCGGGCAGCCGCCGCTTCGGCATTCACCGCCTTCATCAGGTTCCAGAAACCTGCTGCAATCCCCAGAAGGAGGAACAGCAGGAACATCCAGGGCCCTGTCTGCAACCAGCGATCGAGCATCCAGCCGATCCCTGCGCCGACGATGGTGGTGGCAGCAATCTCGAACGCATGGCGGGTGCCCTGGGCCAGTGCCGAGATGGCAACCGCACGCGGCTCGGGCACATGCCTTGCCTTGGCTGCTTCCAGCCGCTCCCCGAGCGCGTCGAGGTCGGACTTGTCGGCAGGATCGGGCAAGAGCCAGGCCCTTCGCTAGAACAGGTCGGCCATCGGCGGCAAAGCGCCTAGGGCTCCGCCGACCCCAAGAGCCGCCGAAGCGCGGGTTCGTTAGAGTGGCCTCGCCCCCACGTCAAGCATTGCAACCCCAGCCCATGCCGCGGTGCAGCGAGCATCACGCCGCCACAAGCTGCTCGGCCTCGCGCAATTCCACCGAGACGAGCTGGCTCACCCCGGGCTCCGCCATCGTCACGCCATACAGCCTGTGCATGGCTGCCATCGTCACGGCATTGTGCGTCACGATCAGGAAGCGCGTGTCGGTCGCGTCCGCCATGTGCTGCAACAGCCGCGTGAACCGCTCCACATTCGCGTCATCCAGCGGCGCGTCCACCTCGTCCAGCACGCAGATCGGCGCCGGGTTGGTGCGGAACAGGGCGAAGATCAGCGCAATCGCCGTCAGCGCCTGCTCCCCGCCCGAAAGCAGCGACAGCGACTGCAGCTTCTTCCCCGGCGGCTGCGCGCGGATCTCGAGCCCCGCCTCCAGCGGATCGTCGCTCTCGATCATGGTCAGCTCGGCAGATCCACCCCCGAACAGGGTCACGAACAGCTCGCGGAAATGGCGATCCACCTCGGCAAAGGCGGCCATCAGCCGCGCCCGCCCCTCGCGGTTCAGCGTTCCGATGCTGCCGCGAAGCCGGTTGATCGCGGTTTCCAGCTCGTCGCGCTCGCGGGTCTGCTCGGCCAGCACCGTCTCGATCTCGGCAAGCTCGATGTCGGCGCGCAGGTTCACCACACCGATTCGCTCGCGCTCGGCCCGCATATTGGCCAGCCGCTGTTCCAGCGCCCCGGCCTCTGCCCCCTCAAAGGCCTCCAGTGTGGCCGGAAGCACCCCGAATCGCTCGCGCGCATCGGCCACCAGCGCTGCCGCCTTCTCCCGACACGTCTCGGTCCGCGCGGCCAGCGTCGCCCGTGCCTCCCGCCCGTCCGCCACCCGC
>JBGTBK010000334.1:0-1659 GCA_041749355.1 Sandaracinobacter sp.
GGCGCGGCGCTTCATTGCAAGCCAGCGCAACTATTTTGCAGGCCTTGACCTGCGTGCCGAGGCGCTTGCGGCCGAGATTGCGGCGGCCGGCAGCGCGGCGGCCTGGCTTGCGGCACGGCACCGGGTGAAGGTGCGCTTCCTGCCGCCCGACGTGATGATGAGCCTGGTGCGCCGCTATGACAGGCACAATGAGCAGCTGTTGATCGACGACACGCTGGATGGCGCGAGCCGGGCCTATCAGGTGGCGCTGCACATTGCCTACACCGCGCTGGACGGCGAGATCGGCGCCATCATCGATGCGGCCAATTTCGTGAGCCGGACAACCGCCAATCTCGTCCGGCGGGCGCTTGCCGGCTATGGGGCGGCGGCCGTGCTGATGCCCTATGACCGCTTCGCCCGGGCGGTGGAGCAGCGGCGCTATGATGTGGAGGCGCTGAGCCGGCAGTTCGGCACAAGTTTCGAGCAGACGGCGCACCGGCTGACCACGCTGAACCGGCCGGGGCAGTCGCGGGTGCCGTTTTTCTTCATCCGGCTGGACCAGGCCGGGAATGTGTCGAAGCGGTTGGACGGGGCGGGTTTTCCCTTTGCGGCACATGGCGGCGGCTGCCCCTTGTGGAGCGTGCATTCGGTGTTCCAGACGCCCGGGCAGATCGTGACCCAGTGGCTGGAGCTTCCCGATGGGCAGCGCTTCTTCTCGATCGCGCGGACGGTGGCGGCAGGCGGAGGCCGGCACGACCGGCCGCGGGTGTATCGGGCGATTGCGCTGGCCTGTGCGGCCGAGCAGGCGGCCGAGCTCTGCTATGTGCAGGATGCGCAGGTGCAAGGCGCCCAGCCGACACCGATCGGCGTGACCTGCCGGCTGTGCAACCGCGCGACTTGCACCGCGCGGTCGGCGCCGCCGATCGGGCGGGAGATTCTTCTGGACGACAGCCAGCGTTCGGCCGAGCCCTTCACCTTCACCGGCAACTGACGCAACAAGAACTGGGTTGGGGCCGCGCGGCCTTAGTGGAGGGTGATCACGCCATCGACCGCGCGCCATTCGGCGGGCTTGATCATGTCGGAGTGGGCGATCCGGATGGAATGAAGGGTCGCTTCGATTTCGCGGCGCCAGTGATCGAGGAAGCGGGCCAGTTCCGGGAAGGCGGGCGCCATGTCCCATGTCTGCCAGACGAACTGCTGCAGCAAGCTGGGGTGGTCCGGCATCCAGTAGCTGATTTCGGCGGTCAGCAGGCCATAGCCCGACATCTGGCGCCGGAAGGCGTCATCGACATTCGGCATTAGGTTCTCCGTGGTGGCGTGTCTCCATGATTGGGTGACGGCATGTTTCCATTGCCGTTTCGGTTTGACAAGTCTCTGTTTTGCAACATTTCTTTTGGCAGCACTCGGTGGCGTTGAGTGCCAAACTCGCTTGCAGGTCAGCCTGCAGCGATGAAGTCCGCGATGCGGTCCATGGCCCGGTCGAGCGTTTCGGCTTCGGGCGTGAGGCTGATTCGCAGGTGGCCGCGCCCGCCGGGGCCGAATCCGCTGCCCGGCACGACAGCAACCTTTGCGCGATCGAGCAGGGCGCGGGCGAGACGCTGGTCGTCGGGGTCGACGCCGCGGCAATCGAGCATCACGAACATGCCGCCGGCCGGCATTGCGGCCGACAGGCCTTGCAGC
>JBGTBK010000335.1:0-3348 GCA_041749355.1 Sandaracinobacter sp.
CAGCGGCGGCATCGGGCGCTTGCGCAGGGGCTGGGGCTGGAAGCGCGGCTTCGTCTGCACTGAAGCCGTCGCCTTCGTCGGCGAAGTCGAATTCGGCGACCGGCTCGGCCACCGGCAGGCTGGCATCGAGCGGCTGCATCCGGAGCTTTCCGCCCTTCACCGAAAAGCCGAGCCGGCCTTCCACCAGCGCCAGCGCATCCTCGCCGAACAGCTTGCGGCGCCAGCCGCCGAGGATCGGAAGGCCCTCGCGAACGCCGCCGGCAAGCGCCTCCATCTCTTCGGAGCGGGCAACCAGCTTCGGAGCGACGCCCGATTCCTTGGCGCGGATCTTCAGCAGCAGCTTCAACAGGTCGGCGATCAGCGAGGCGTCGGTCGACAGGCCGGGGCGGTTTTCCTTGGGCGGCATCTCGGCTTCGGGCAGCGGCTGGGCTGACGCGATTGCGGCCAGCAGGCGATTGCCGATCGCATTCTGCGCCCAGGTGGGCGAAAGGCCGCGCACCCGGGCGAGATCGGCCTGCGAGGCCGGCGGCGAGGCAGCGAGATCGGCCAGCGTCTCGTCCTTCACGATGCGGCCGCGCGGCACATTCTTGTCGCGGGCTTCCAGTTCGCGCCAGCGGGCAAGCGCCTTCAACCGGCCCAGCACTTCGGGCTTGCGGTTGGGAAGCTTCAGCCGGAGCCAGGCGGTGTCGGGGTTGACCACATAGTTGCCGGGTTCGGACAGGCGGGCCATTTCCTCGTCCAGCCATTCGCCGCGGCCGGTCTTGCGCAGGCGGGCGAGCATGCGGGGGAACATCTGCGACAGGTAGGTGACGTCGCCGATGGCATAGTGAATCTGCCGTTCGGACAGCGGGCGTCGGGCCCAGTCGGTGAAGCGGGCGCCCTTGTCGATCTGCTGGCCGGTGAAATGGGCAACGAGGTTCGCATAGCTCACCTGCTCGCCCATGCCCATCGCCATGGCCGCCACCTGGGTGTCGAACAGGGGGAAGGGGACCTTTCCGGTGAGGTTCATGAAGATCTCGATGTCCTGGCCGCCGGCGTGCAGGACTTTCAGGATCGAGTCGTCGCTGAGAAGCTCGAGGAAGGGGCTCATGTCGAGCCCTTCGGCCAGCGGATCGAGCGCGAAGGCTTCTTCGGGAGACGCGAGCTGCACGAGGCAAAGCTCTGGATAATAAGTGTTTTCCCGCATGAACTCGGTGTCCACGCACAAGACGTCGTGAGCCTTCAGGCGCTGGCAGAGGGTGCGAAGGGTTTCGGTGTCTGTGACAAGCGGATGAATCAGCATGTGCTTCCGTAGCCGAGCCCGAGAAACTTGACAAAAGGGCATGCATCCGCCTTCACCCCCGCCCATGAGCACCCCCCAGAGCACCACCGTTCACGCCTATCGTTCCCACCATTGCGCGGCGCTGACGCCGGCCAATGTGGGCGAGACCGTTCGCCTTTCCGGCTGGATCCACCGCAAGCGCGACCATGGCGGCGTGCTGTTCGTGGACCTGCGCGACCATTATGGCCTGACCCAGCTGGTCTGCGCGGCTGGATCGCCGTTTCTGGAGCAGCTGGACCGGCTGCGGCTGGAATCGGTGATCACGATCGATGGCGAAGTGGTTGCGCGCGCCGAAGGGACGGTGAACCCGAACCTGCCGACCGGCGGGATCGAAGTGCGCTTCCGCGGCGTGACCGTGCAATCCGAAGCAGCCGAGCTGCCGCTGCCGGTGGCGGCCGAGACGGATTACCCTGAGGATATCCGGCTTCGCTACCGCTTCCTCGATCTTCGCCGCGAGCGCATCCATCGCAATATCATGCTGCGCTCGAAGGTGATTGCCTCGCTGCGCCAGCGGATGATCGGGCAGGGCTTCACCGAGTTTCAGACGCCGATCCTGACGGCCTCCAGCCCCGAAGGCGCGCGCGACTTCCTGGTGCCGAGCCGGCTGCATCCGGGCAAATTCTATGCGCTTCCGCAGGCGCCGCAGATGTTCAAGCAGCTTCTGATGGTGGCGGGCTTTGACCGCTATTTCCAGATCGCGCCCTGCTTCCGCGACGAGGATGCGCGCGCAGACCGCTCTCCGGGCGAATTCTACCAGCTCGACTTCGAGATGAGCTTCGTGACGCAGGAAGACGTGTTCCAGGCGATCGAGCCGGTGCTGGCGGGCGTGTTCCGCGAATTCGCCGGCTGGAACCGGGAGACCCCCTGGGCGGTCACCGAGGGCAGCTTCCCGCGCATCCCCTATGCCGAGGCGATGCTGACCTATGGCAGCGACAAGCCCGACCTCCGGAACCCTCTGAAGATCCAGGACGTGTCGGACCATTTCCGCACATCGGGCTTCGGCCTGTTCGAGAAGATCGTTTGCGGCGGTGGTGTGGTGCGGGCAATCCCCGCGCCGGGGACTGCGGACAAGAGCCGCAAGTTCTTCGACGACATGAACGAATGGGCCCGCAGCGAAGGCCATGCAGGCCTTGGCTATGTGACGCGCAAGGGCGGCGAGTTCGGCGGCCCTATTGCCAAGAACCATGGGCAAGAGGGCATGGAGGCGCTGTATGCGGCGCTTGGGTTGGGGCCAGACGACGGCTGCTTCTTTGCGGCCGGCAAGGAGCTGCAGACCGCCAAGCTGGCAGGCCAGGCGCGCACCCGCGTCGGCGAGCAGCTTGGCCTCATCGAGCAGGGCGCCTACCGCTTCTGCTGGATTGTCGACTTCCCGATGTTCGAGGCCGACGAGGAAACCGGCAAGATCGACTTCAGCCACAACCCCTTCTCCATGCCGCAGGGCGAGCTGGAAGCGCTGGAGACGAAGAACCCGCTCGAGATCCTGGCATATCAGTACGACATCGTCTGCAACGGCGTGGAGCTGTCGAGCGGCGCGATCCGGAACCACAAGCCGGAAATCATGTACAAGGCCTTCGACATTGCGGGCTATTCGCGCGACGAAGTGGACAGCAATTTTCCCGGCATGATCAACGCCTTCAAATATGGCGCGCCGCCGCACGGCGGATCGGCGCCGGGCGTTGACCGGATCGTGATGCTGCTGGCCGACGAGCCCAACATCCGCGAAGTGACGCTGTTCCCGCTGAACCAGAAGGCGGAGGACCTGATGATGAACGCGCCGTCGGCCGTGATGGAAAAGCAGCTGAAGGAGCTGCACATCCGGTTGGCGGCGCTGCCGCAGGGGCGGTGAGCGCGGGGCTGGCCGTCGGCTGAGCCGACGAGTCCGGCTGGATGGGAAATGGAAAGAAGGCAGTAAGGGTCCGGCAAAGCCGGACTCGTCGGACACGTAGAAAAGGGCGGGGTTTAGACCCCACCCTTTCTCGTGCCGGCCGGGCCTGCGGCGAGTCTGCGGATTTGCGCGTTCCGCGCAA
>JBGTBK010000336.1:0-6969 GCA_041749355.1 Sandaracinobacter sp.
GGCGTGGATGTCTCGGGCCCGCGCGGGCAAATGCGCCTTGCCGGACTTGCAGGGCTTGTTACGCAGGCATTCGCCGCCTGGCGCAGCGACGACAGCGCCGACATGGCGGCCACAATGGCCGAACTCGATCGGCTGCTGGAGCGTGCCGAACGGGCCGAGACCGAGGGGTTGAGCCCTGATCTGATCGGCCTGCCGGGCCTGTCGGCGCTGTTCAGCCGCCTGCCGTGGCGACGCGGGAGCGGCGATCAAGCTCCTCCACCATCGGGCGATCCTGCACCGGAATGAGCCCCGACAACACGGCCCAGAAGCCGCCGACTGCCTGCTGACCCGCCTGGGCATAGGCCGTCGCCATCCGCTCGCGGACCGCGTCGAACAGCTGGCCTTCCAGCTTTGCGCCTTCGACGGTGAGGTGCAGCAGCCGCTGCCGCCGGTCTGTCGTGCCCACTTGCTGCACGACCAGACCGCGCGCCACCAGGTCTGCCAGAACGCGCGACAGGGACTGCTTGGTGATCGCCAGAAGGCGCAACAGGTCCGACACGGCAAGGCCCGGCTGGCGGGCGATGAAATAGAGGGCGCGGTGGTGCGCGCGGCCAAGCCCGCGATCGTCGAGGATGGCGTCTGCCCCACGGATCATGTTGGTGTAGCCGAAATAGAGCAGCTCGACGCCGCGCCGGATTTCGGATTCGCGGAGGAACAGCGGCGAGGCGCGCGAGGAGCCGAGGGCTGAGGCTGATGCGTCAATCATGTTGACCTATTCTGCCCTGCGGCCTAATTCCGCGCAAGCTGGAAACAGGGTGGGAATGAAGGAGCGATCGCAATGGCAGAGCAGGGCTTTCACGACCGGGAAGGCACCATCTGGTACGACGGCAAGCTGGTGCCCTGGCGCGATGCGAATGTCCATGTGCTGACCCATGCGATGCACTATGCCAGCGCGGTTTTCGAGGGGCAGCGTGCCTACAATGGCCGGATCTTTGCCCTGTCGGAGCACAGCGAGCGGCTGATCAATTCGGCCCGCATCCTGGGGTTCGAGATTCCCTGGAGCCGCGACCAGATCGACCAGGCCTGCCGCGACACCCTTGCCGCAAGCGGCCTGAGCGACGCTTACATGCGCCCGATTGCCTGGCGGGGCAGCGAGCAGATGGGCGTTGCCGCGCAAAAGGCGCAGATCCACCTCGCGATTTCCTGCTGGGAATGGGGCGCCTATTTCGGTGCCGAGGCGCTGGCCAAGGGGCTTCGGCTGGAGATTGCGCCGTGGCGCCGTCCGGCCCCCTACACGGCGCCCACCGCGTCGAAAGCCGCCGGTCTCTACATGATCTGCACGCTTTCGAAGCACCATGCGACCGACCATGGCTATGACGACGCCGTGATGCTCGACTGGCGTGGACAGGTTGCCGAAGGAACCGGTGCCAACCTGTTCTTCGTGAAGGGAAACCAGCTGCACACGCCCACCCCGGATTGCTTCCTGGATGGCATCACACGCCGCACAGTCATGCAGCTGGCCCGGCAACGCGGTGTCGAGGTGATCGAGCGGGCGATCTGGCCGGAAGAGATGGAGGGCTTCGAGCAATGCTTCCTGACCGGAAGCGCCGCCGAGGTGACACCGGTCGGCTCTGTCGGGCCCTGGACGTTCGAGGTGGGCGACCTGACCCGACAACTCATGGCTGACTATGCCGCGCTGGTTCGAGGGGCTGTTTCAAACAGTTGACCGCATTCCGCCACCATCCCGACGGTTTCATGTTGCGGTGCAAGATTGTCTTGATTAACGGGAGCCGCATGGGCCGGCAGCAGATGCTCTGACGTCGGTGCCTGGGCGCATCCGGGAAGCGGTGTTGGCTTCAGGGGTGGGTTCGAGCTCAACTTTGCCCGCCGTTGGCCGTCGACTTGGCTGGTGATCGGGTGGAGCGTACGGGTTGGGAATTGGGCCGGTTGGCGCTGGTTGTCCGCATGGAAGCCGACAGCGGGCATGAGCCCTGAATTGCGGGAAGCCAATGGTGCAAGAGACCACTTCGCCAAGCCAGCAGGCCCTTGCCGATGTTCCGGCTTCAGAGCCCTCCGCCTCGGGCAACGCCGTCAAGAAGTTGCTGGTGGGCGCTGCCCTGACGATCGGCTTCCTGATGGCTCCGACGCTGCAGGGTATCAGCCTTGTGGCCGACCAGTCGCAGGGTGCCAGCAAGGCGATGCAGGCCGCGGATGCCGCTGCATCGGACGAGGTCGGCCGCCTTATTGCCCGCCCTTGAGGTTGGCTTGCCCGCGTGCGTATGAAGCCCTAGTGGCTCCTTGTTGACCGGAAACATTCAGATTCCTAAACGGGCTTCGGTCTTCAGGAGCATCCGCGACGTGCAAGCAACTTACAGGGCGGGTCTCGGTGTCGTGCTTGCGGCGTTCCTCGCCCAGTTTCCCCTTTGCCCCGGCACAGCGCAGTCATTGGATCCGCGCGTTCTCGAGTCACTCCAGTCCCAGCTCGGGGCCGGCAGCAGCCAGGCTCAGCAGAGCCCCATGATGGGCCAGGCCGTGGCCGGCCCGGCACAACAGCCGATCGGGCGGGTCGATACGACCGAAGAGCAGGAACTGCGCCGGCAGGAAGCCCGCCGCCAGATCCAGGAGCTCTATCTTCCCTCGCGAATCGAGCAGGATTATCGTCGGCGCCTCGACGACAGCCAGCTCCGCCAGTTCGGCTATGATTTCTTCCAGTCCGCCCCGCCGCCCACTGGTGTTCGCACCGGGGCGATCGGCAATGACTATGTGCTGGGCATAGGCGACCAGATCCAGGTCAGCTTCCGGGGGGCAACGAACCGCAATCTTTCGACACAGGTGGATCGCGATGGCCGGGTCATCGTCGGCGACCTTCGCCCGATCCCTGCTGCAGGCCGCACCCTTGGTGCCGTTCAGGCCGACATAGCCGCCGAGACCCGCCGCACCCTGCTTGCGACCGATGTGTTCGTGACAGTCGGCGAAGTGCGGGCAATCAGCGTGTTCGTCGGCGGCGAGGTTGAACGCCCTGGCCAGTTCAGCCTGACGTCGGCGTCCGACATCGGAACGGCGCTTGCCCAGGCTGGTGGGATCCGTCGCTCGGGCTCGTTGCGTCAGGTTCGCATCGTTCGCGCTGGCGGCGGCACGGTCACTGTCGACCTGTACGGGCTTCTGGGGATCGGCGCTCCGTCGTCGGTTCGTCTGCGCGACGGCGACAGGGTGATCGTGCCCGTCATCGGCCCAACGGTTGCCGTCAGCGGTGCAGTTGCCCGGCCGGGGATCTACGAGCTTCGCGGCCCGGCGTCTGTCGGGGCTGTTGTTGCCTTTGCCGGCGGTGCCATTCGCCAGCGTGGCGGCCAGGTGGTGATCAGCCGGATCGCGGCCGATGGCACGGAGAGCTTCCTGCGCGCTCCGTCACAGTCCGCGTCCGTTCTTGGTGGCGATGTCGTGCAGCTGCTTGGAGGGTCGGCGGGCGGAACGTCGGGCCGGGTCCAGCTTTCCGGCAATGTCGACAACCCCGGGCCGCGCCCGCTGGTTGCGGCGGGCACGGTTTCGGAGCTTGTGGGCGCGCCCGAGGATCTCCGCTCGGACACCTATCAGCTGGCTGCCGTGCTGAGACGACGCGACCCCTCGACGGGTGCCCGAATTTACGAGGTTCTGAACCTTGCCCGCGAGCTGCGCGAACGGCCGTCGACGACGCTGCAGGTCGAGGATCGGCTGTTCCTCTTCTCCCGTTCCGACATCGAATTCATGAACAGTGCCGCTGTTCGCCAGATCGTGCTCGGCAGCCGCAACAGCCTTGCCGAATGTCGCTCGCTGGCGCGCCTTGAGCAGCTTGTGAAGGATACCGAGGCTGCCCGATTCGGGGCAGTCACCCGCGGGTCGTTTGTTGTCGTCTCCGAGCAAGGCGCGCGGCTTGGTGGTGTCGGGGCCTCGGTTGGCCAGAACAGCCGGCGGACAACCGATCTCGCCATCACCGGGCGTGCCGGATCCCGCGAACAGGACGTGACGGACATCGGCGCGGTTTCGGGTGACGCTGCGCTTCCGGATGAGGACGGCGTCGGCGCAAGCCGGTCCGGCGTCTGCCCGCGCGTGTTCGAAGCCGATCCGGAGCTGCTGGCCGTGCTTCTGGAGCACAGTGTGAGCGTTGGCGGTTCGATCCGGCGGCCCGGGGCCTATCCTGTTGGCGGGCAGGTGTCTGCCCGCGACCTTTCGCTGGTGGCAGACGGTCTGCTTGCCGGCTCGCGCGATCTGGTGCTTGATATCAACCGGGCCAGTCTTGAACCTGCGGAGCGGATCCAGGCCGACACCTCGGGCTCGATGCTTGCACTCACCAGGGTTGGCCCCGGCGACGACATCCGCTTCAACGCCCAGCAGGCGGCTTTCGAAGGGTCAGGGGTGCTCCTGTCCGGCGAGGTTGGTCGACCAGGCCTCTATGCCATCCGCCGCGGCGAGACGCTGGCACAGCTGCTGGAACGCGCAGGCGGGCTGACCCGCTATGCCTATCCCTATGGCACCGTTTTCACGCGCCGCAGCGTGCGCGAGGCGCAGGAAGAGGGCTTCCGCCGCACCGCGCGCGAGCTGAACAACAGCCTGCTTGCGATCGCTGCCCGCTCCACACAGTCCGGCAGCAGCAACCTGGAGGGGGCAGCTGCCCTGATCGCCACTCTCAACACGACCGAGGCGCCGGGCCGCATGGTGGTGGAGGCCGACCCACGCGTGCTGGAACTTCGGCCCGACCTCGACACCACGCTGGAGGCAGGTGACGCCGTGTTCGTCCCCAAGCGGCCCAACTATGTGCTGGCGCTTGGTGACGTGAACAACCCCGGTGCCCTCCAGTTCGTGCCTGGCAAGGCGTCGAGCACCTATCTGCGCGAGGCTGGCGGAACGCTGTCGACGGCCGACGACAAGCGGGCGTTCATGGTTCTTCCCAATGGCACCGCCCAGCCCATTTCGTCGGGCGGGCGGGGCGGCGGCACACCGCCACCCGGCAGCACCATCATCGTGCCAAAGAACATCGATCCGCTGTACCGACTGTCGGTGTTTCGTGACGTGACGACCATCATCGCCCAGCTTGCAACGTCTGTTGCGACGGTTGCAGTGCTGGCGACCAACTGATGGCGGCGGATCCGTTGCTGGCCCTTGTGACCGGGCTGATCGGTGCGCTGATTGCGCTGGGGGTGGGCCTGAAGGCCGACGCGATCGGGGCCCGCCTTCGGCTGCTCGACTTTCCCGATCCGGCCGGTGGCCGCAAGCTGCACGGGAAGGTGACGCCACTTGTCGGCGGGGTCGGGGTGGTCCTTGCTGCGCTCGTTTCGGGCCTGGTCCTGTTGCCGGGGCTGGAGGGTGGCAGCCGTTCGATGCTGCTGTGGTTCCTCGTGACGGTGTGCGGCCTGTTTCTGGTGGGTGCGATGGATGACCGCTTCGGTCTCAGCGCCCGGACAAGGCTTGCGGTTGCCTCGGCCTTCCTGCTGGCCGCAATCGCGCAGGTGCCGGACTTTTCGGTCGCCTTCCTGCTGTTTTCGGGCCAGCAGGACCTGCTCTTGATGCCGCCGTTGGTGGGGATCGGCTTCACCCTGTTGTGCTTTGTCGGGCTGCTGAATGCGGTGAACATGGCAGACGGCAAGAACGGCATCGTGATCGGCCAGGCGCTGATCTGGTCGGTGATCCTGATGCTGCGCCTTCCGCCTGCGATCCTGCCGCTCGTGACCGGGATTGCCGGTGCCCTTGCCGTGCTGTTCGTCTTCAACATGAAGGGGCGGCTGTTCCTGGGTGACAGCGGCAGCTACGGGCTGTCGGCCATGTTCGGGCTGCTGGGCATCTATGCCTGGAACCATGGCTTTTCCGACATGCGGGCCGATGATGTGGCGCTGCTGTTTGCAATTCCCGTGTTCGACACGCTTCGGCTGATCGTCTGGCGCCTGTCGCAAGGGAAGAGCCCCTTCACGCCCGGCCGCGACCACCTGCACCATTATCTCTACGCCCGCTGGGGCTGGCCACGCCCGCTGCCCTTTGTGCTTGCGCTGGTGGCGATCCCGAACCTGATGGCCGTTGCAGTGCCCGGCACGGCCGTTGCCTGGCTGGGCTTCACCTTGGTCGCCTATTTCGCGCTGCTGTGGTTCGCGACCTGGGAACCGCGGCGCCGCCCGGCCTAGGAAGCGGGGAAAGCGGGCAAATCGGGGCTTGATGCCCCGGAGTCTTCAAGCTATCAGCGCGCCTCCGGACGAAAGGCCCCACACGCCCCTTCCTCCGAGACAACCGGCATTGGGGTGTCGCCAAGCGGTAAGGCAGCGGTTTTTGGTACCGCCATTCCCAGGTTCGAATCCTGGCACCCCAGCCACCGGCCGGCTTTTCGCTGGCCCCTTTTTCGGCTTCCGTGCATTTCCCCGGTGTCGATCCGCGTCTATAGCGCCCGCATGGGGCGCAAGACCGACATGCGAAAGGGACCGCAATGGGCGACGTCGTTCGATGTCGCGGTTGCAGCCGGCGTGTCGCAGCCGACCGTTTCGCGCGCGCTTCGCGCCGATCCCGCCGTCAGCCCGGAAACCCGCGAGCGGGTGCTGGAGGCAGCGCGCGCGCTTGACTATACCATCGACAGCAGGGCAGCCCGCCTGCGATCCGGCTCCACGCGCACCCTTGCCGTCGTGATCCTGACCGCGCCGGGGCAGCCGCGGGCGCGGGTGAACCCATTCTACTTCTCTCTGCTCGGCGCGATCGGCGCTGCAGCGTCGGACCGGGGGTTCCATCTGCTGCTGTCGTTCCAGGACAGCCGGACCGGCTTTCGCAGCGACTATGAAAAGGCGCATGAGGCAGATGGCTTGATGGTGCTGGGAAGCGCAGGGCAGGCAGAGGGCTGGGCGCACTTCACCCAGGCTTTCGAGCAGGGGGCCAACATCGTCGCCTGGGGTGCCCCTTCGGCCGAGGTTCCAACCGTGCGCTGCGACAACCGGGCCGGTGGCGCGCTCGTCGCGCAGCACCTGGCCAGCCGTAGATGGAAGA
>JBGTBK010000337.1:0-1888 GCA_041749355.1 Sandaracinobacter sp.
GCGCCGCGCCTGTCGTGCCGGCCCAGCAGGTGCCGGCCGACGCGCCACCGCTCGCCAACTGAGCCCTCACTTATTCTGTTGAAAACTGCCGGCGTGGCGTGACAGCCGCGGCCGGGGCGGCTAGGTCTTTTCTCCCATGGCGCGGTTCATCTTCATCACCGGCGGCGTGGTGTCCTCACTTGGCAAGGGTCTCATGGCGGCCTCGCTCGGGGCGCTGCTCCAGGCGCGCGGATACCGCGTGCGGATCCGCAAGTTCGACCCCTATCTGAACGTCGATCCGGGCACGATGAGCCCGTACCAGCACGGCGAGGTCTATGTGACCGACGACGGGGCCGAAACCGATCTCGACCTCGGTCATTACGAACGCTTCACCGGTGTGCCGTCGCGCCAGTCTGACAATGTGACGTCGGGCCGGATCTACCAGCAGATCATCACCCGCGAACGGCGCGGCGATTATCTGGGCGCGACCGTGCAGGTGATCCCCCACGTGACCGACGCGATCAAGGCCTTTGCGCTGGCGGAAACCGAGGATCTGGATTTCGTGCTGTGCGAGATCGGCGGCACTGTCGGCGACATCGAATCGCTTCCCTTCATCGAGGCGATTCGCCAGCTGAAGAACGAGCTTGGCCGCGGCCAGAGCATCTCCATCCACGTCACGCTTGTGCCCTTCATCGCGGCCGCCGGCGAGCTGAAGACCAAACCGACCCAGCACAGCGTGCGCGAACTCGCCTCGCTGGGCGTGCAGCCCGACGTGCTGGTCTGCCGCTGCGAGCGGCCGCTGCCCGAAGGCGAGCGGGCCAAGATCGCGCTGTTCTGCAACGTCCCCAAGGAGGCCGTGATCCCGGCGCTCGACGCGCGCTCCATCTATGCGGTGCCGCTGCAATATCATGCCGAGGGGTTGGACGCAGGCGTGCTGAAGGCGTTCGGGATGGAGCCCGAGCCCGAGCCCGACCTGTCGCGCTGGGAGGACATCGTCGACCGCCTGGTGAACCCGGAAGGCGAGGTGACGATCGGCGTGGTCGGCAAGTATGTCGGCCTGCCGGACGCCTACAAGAGCCTGAACGAAGCGCTGGTGCATGGTGGGATCGCCAACCGGGTGAAGGTGAACATCCAGTGGATCGATGCCGAACTGTTCGAGGCCGAGGACAGCGACATCGCCGCCCGTCTGGAACCACTGCACGCGATCCTGGTGCCCGGCGCCTTCGGCGAGCGCGGGGCCGAGGGCAAGATCGCTTCCATTCGTTTCGCGCGGGAACGGCGCGTGCCTTATCTCGGCATCTGCTTCGGGATGCAGATGGCCTGCGTGGAAGCGGCTCGGAACCTGGCCGGCATCCCCGACGCATCCTCCACGGAATTCGGCCCGACCGGCGAGCCGGTTGTTGGCATGATCACCGAATGGATGGCACCCGAGGGGTTGCAGCAGCGCGCCGAGGGCGGCGATCTTGGCGGCACGATGCGGCTGGGCGCCTATGAAGCGCAGCTGTCGGGCAACAGCCATGTCGCGGCCATCTACGGCGCATCTGAGATCTCCGAACGGCACCGCCACCGCTATGAGGTGAACACCGCTTACCGCGAGCCGCTGGAATCCTGCGGCCTGGTGTTCACCGGCATGTCACCCGATGGCAGGCTGCCCGAAATCGTCGAGCGGCCGGACCATCCCTGGTTCGTCGGCGTGCAGTTCCATCCGGAGCTGAAGTCCAAGCCCTTCGCGCCGCACCCGTTGTTCGCAAGCTTCATCGGCGCTGCGCTGAAACAGTCGCGGCTGGTCTAGCCCGGCTGCTCTGGCCCGACTGGCCTCGGGTGCTTCCGCTCGTTCAGTCCTGCGGCTGGGACGGCTGGCCGGCAGTTGCCGCAGCCGCAGTCTGGTCGGCGGTTGGGGCAGGCGCGG
>JBGTBK010000338.1:0-3643 GCA_041749355.1 Sandaracinobacter sp.
GGTGGCGGCGGCCGCTCCGGCGGCGGTCGCAGCGGCGGCCCCAGGGCCGACGCCCAGGGCTGATCGGCCCCGCTAGCGGTCGAGCGCCCAGAAGACGATCGCAGCCACCAGTCCGAAAGTGGCCCAGGCAAAGCCCACCCAGTGGGGGGTCCTTTCCGGGTCCTGTCGGCGGCGGACCTGCTGGCCCGAGCGGGGGTGAACCCCCGGCTCGGGCACAGGGCTGCCCATGATGCGGGCAGCAGCCCGGCTGATCGCCCCCACATCGTCCGAGTCCGGCGTGTCCGAGATCTGGATGCTCTGGATTTGCCGGTAGCCCAGCGGCGGCGGGGTCTCGTCGAACCTGACCGGAATCAGGCAGCCCCGGTCGCGGCCGTGCATGGCCTCGTCCAGCACCCAGTTCGAGGTCACCGAAGCCGGCGTCCAGACCACGACGACGGCGTCAGCTGCGGTCAGTTCGCGCTCGATCTCGGCTGCGAAATGGTGCCCGCCCTCCAGTGCGGCATCCCACCAGACGGTGAAGCCGGCCGCAGTCAGCGCCTTTGCCAGCTGCTCGACCGGCTCTTGATCAACACGGGCGTAGGACAGGAACAGTCGCACATTGCCGGCACGGGTCGGGACTGGGGAAGTGGTCGCCATTGTGATGTGCTAGCACAGCATTTGTGCGCCTCACCAGCATCCAGACTGGCGCAGAGCCGACCCCGTCGGTAGAGACAGGGGATGACACGCAAACCGCACGCCCTCGCCCGTCTGTCCCTCCTTGCGCTCGCCCTGGCCTCAGCACCAGCCGCAGCCCAGACCGGCTGGACCGTCGACACCCGCGAGACCACGACTGCCATGGTCTTCGGCAAGCCCGAAACAGCCAACGCCTTCCGCTTCGACTGCAGCGCCGGCAAGATGAGCATCTCCACCTGGACCAGCCGTCTGCCGCGCAACATCACCGAAGGCGAGTTCCCGACCCGTCTTTCGGTCTTTCAGGGAAACACCGAAATCGTGCTCGGCGGCACCGGCCGCGTGCTTCCGGCAGGAGGAACCCGGATCGATGCGCTGGTCGGCAACCGGGAGTCCCTGCTGCAGGGCATGGGCCGCAATTCAAGGCTGGTGGTGGTGAGCTTCGCGGGCCGGGCAACAGCGCCCGCGCCCGATGCCATGCTGCTCACCGAGTTCACCGAAGCCTGCCTCAAGCGCTAACGCCGGCCGCCTTCAGAAACTAAACCGCGCCGTCAGCCGGATATCGCGCCCAGGCAGCGGCGCAAAATCCTTCAGGAAGCTGGAGTGCCGCCGCGCGTCGACATCGAAGATGTTGTTGACGCTGCCGATGAGCGCAGTGGGATTGTCCGACCCGAACGGCCGCCACACCAGCGACGCGTTCACCAGCGTGTAGGCCGGCGTTTCCGTCTCGTAGCTCGCCACCCGGTCCTGCCGGGTCACATGCTCCAGCTCCAGCCGGCCGCCGAACGGCCCGCCATTGGCTTCCACGCCGCCGATCAGACGAAGCGGCGGAATGCGCGGCGCATTGCCCCCGCCATCCAGGATGTCGGCCTGCACATAATCAACCAGGGCGGTCAGGTCGAAGCTGGTCTCCCCGGCCTCGAACACGGTGACGGCACCTTCGGCCTCGAAACCCCAGTAGCGCGCCCCGGCCTGCTCATACTGGAACACGGGAAGCTCGTCCTCTTCCAGACCGGTCGGGTTCAGGAAGATGTAGTTGTTGAAGCGGTTGAAGAAGCCCGAGAATTCAAACCGCCAGCCCTCGCCGCGGCCACGGAACAGGGCTTCGACCCCGAAGCTGCGCTCCTTCGCAAGATCGACATCGCCGATCTCGAAGGTGCGGGTGGCGGCATGGGCGCCGTTTGCGAACAACTCCTCGCCCGACGGCGCGCGCTCGGTGTAGGCAAGGCTCGCGGCAAAGCGGAAGCTATCGCCCAGCGGAACCGACACCCCGGCCGAACCCGAGAAGGCGTCGAAGTTGCGCGAAACGCCAAGCGGCGCCGAGCGGACGTCGCTGTGTTCGTAGCGCGCGCCGACTTCCACGGTGAAGCCCGTGAGGTCGAAGCTCTGCACCGTGAACAGGCCGATCTGGTCGGTCAGGTTCAGCGGGATATAGGCTTCCTCGCCGACCGCCTCGAAGCGGCGGGACAGGATCTGGAGGCCGCTCGCCCCCTTCCAGCCGTTGCGCTCGCGCTGCACCAACTCGATCCGGCCCTCCAGCGCGTCGTTGAAGAAGCTGGTGCCGATGGCCCCGTCGCTCTCGATCTCGTCGTGGCGGTAATCCGCCCAGCCGAAGCGGAAGGCGAGCTTCTCGAACGCGCCGAACATCGGCACCTCGGCCCGCGCATCGATCCGCGTCTGCTTCAGGTCGAGGCGGATGTCCTCGTGGGAATGGCCTTCATGATCCTCGTCATGGTCCCCTTCATGTTCCCCGTCATGCTCGTCGTCGTGGCCAAGCTCCAGCGTGCCGGGGATGCCGTAATTGCTCTCCAGCCTAGCAACCGAAACCCCGAAGCTGCCCTTCTCGCCGATCCACGACAGGCCACCGGCCACTTCCCACGTCTTCGCATCCGTGTTGTCCACCCGGCCACGGGCCTGTGCCTCCTCGGCAACCTCGCCGCCCTCGGCTTCCGCCGCCTCACGAAGCGCTTCCGAGAAGATATAGCCCCCGGCCCGGTAGTTGCCGGTCTTGAAATAGCTGCCATCGGCATGCACGACGAGGCCGGTCGTGCCCAAGGGCACATCGACCGCGCCCGAGATCGACCGTTCGTCGGCAACGCTGCCAAGCGATCCCAGCGCATCGACATGGGCGAATTCCTCGGGGATTTCGCGCGCGATCCGCCGGTCGGTCACGTTCACGACGCCGCCGATCGCACCCGAGCCGAACAGCAGTGCAGCAGGCCCGCGCACCACTTCCACCCGGTCGGCCGTCAGCGGATTGATCGCGACCGCATGGTCGACCGAGGTGTTCGACACGTCGAAACTGCCGATCCCGTCGGTCAGGATCCGCACCCGCTCGCCGTCGAAGCCGCGCAGGATCGGGCGCGAGGCATTCGGGCCGAAGAAGCTCGCCGTCACACCAGGCTGGCGGGCCAGAGTTTCGCCGATCGTGCCGCGCACATTGCGGGTCAGCGCTTCGCCTTCCAGCACGCCGACCGCCGTCGGGAGCGAAAAGCGCTCGCGCTCGAACGGAGCGGTCACGATGATGTCGGGCCCAACGGGGCTGTGGATGTCCTGGGGCGCATCCGCCTCGGCCCTCGCGGCCATGGGGGCAGCCACCGGGGCAAGGACGGTTGCGACAAGCAGAATGGCACGAATGGACAAAAGTCTGGCTCCCGGTTCGGTCGATATCGAGGGGCCAGTTAAATGTTACAACATATCAAAGCAAGTCCGATTGCGACGAACGCCGGCTGTCCCCGATCCATAGCAGCACAGGGGGCGAAAGCGGGCGACCTTTCCGCCCGCGGGATCAGCCCGCAGCGCGTGCCCTGTAGGCTTCGCGCATCTGGTCCAGCGGCACCAGCGCCCCCCGGTTCTCGACATGCCAGAAGGTCCAGCCGTTGCAGCTCGGCAGCCCCTGCACGGCCGCGCCCAGCTGGTGGATGGAGCCGGCACGGCCCACCTGGGCCCCGCCTTCCAGCGCAAGCGAGCCATC
>JBGTBK010000339.1:0-1717 GCA_041749355.1 Sandaracinobacter sp.
CGCTTGCGCTTGGCGGGCTTGAGGTGCCGGCTGCCGAGCAGCGGGCAATCCTGGAGCGGCTTGGCTTTGTGGTGTCGGGCGACGCCGTGCCGTGGGCTGTTGCCGTGCCGAGCTGGCGGCGCGATGTCGACGGGTCTGCCGACCTTGTCGAGGAGATCGTGCGCCTGCACGGGCTGGACAAGGTGGCCTCTGTGCCCCTGCCGCGGGTGGAGGGTGTTGCCCGGCCGACGGCAACGGCTGCGCAGAAGCTTGAGCGGCGATTGAAGCGGCTGATGGCGTCGCGCGGGCTGGATGAGGCGATCACCTGGAGCTTCGTCAGCGAGGCGGAGGCTGTGTGCTTTGGCGGGCATCATTGGCGGCTGGAGAACCCGCTTTCGGCGGAGCTTGCGGTGATGCGCACGTCACTGCTGCCGGGGCTGGTGGCTGCTGCCGAGCGGAACATGGCGCGTGGGGGCCAGGCGGTGCGGCTGTTCCAGCACGGACGGCGGTACCTGGCTGACGGCGAGCGGCCGACACTGGCGGTTCTGCTGGCCGGTGTTTCGGAGCGCGACTGGCGGGCCGGCAAGGCGCGGCCGTTCGATGCTTTCGATGTGAAGGCCGAGGTTGTGGCCGCGCTGGCAGCGGCCGGGGCCCCCGTGGAGCGGTTGCAGACGGTTCAGCCGGCAAGCCCGCACTATCATCCGGGCCGGTCTGCAAGGCTGGTGCTTGGCAAGGTGGCGCTGGCCGAGTTTGGCGAGCTGCACCCCGATGTGCTTGGCGACCTGAGCCAGGCTGTGGCGGCAGAGATCTTCCTGGATGCCGTGCCGGAGCGCAAGGCGAAGCGGGCACGGCCGGCGTTCAGCCCGCCGGCTTTGCAGCCGGTGCGGCGGGACTTCGCCTTCCTGGTGCCGGAGTCGGTTCAGGCCGACGCGCTGGTGCGGGCGGTGAAGGGGGCGGAGAAGAGCCTAATCGTGGACGCCCAGCTGTTCGACCGCTTTGCCGGCACCGGTGTGCCCGAGGGCCAAGTGAGCCTGGCAGTGGCCGTGACGTTGCAGCCGGTGGCGAAAACGCTGACGGACGCGGAGATCGAGGCGGTGGCCGGGGCTGTGGTTGCAGCTGCGGGCAAGCTGGGGGCAAGCTTGAGGGGATAGAAAAAGGGGCGCGCCGTTGGGCGCGCCCCTTGTTTGCTTCGAGTCTCCGGCCTTATCGAGGCTGGGCCTGAATTTGCTCCTGCGTCACCGGGATAATGCGAATTTCCACGCGCCGGTTCTGCGCCCGGCCTTCCGGCGTGTCGTTGCTGGCGACCGGCTGGGTGTAGCCGAAGCCGCGCGGCTGCATGCGGGCGCGGGCCACGCCGAAGCTTTCGAGGCTGCCGACCACGCTTTCGGCGCGCTGCTCGGACAGGCGCTGGTTGGCCGCTGTCGAGCCGACATTGTCGGTGTGGCCAAACACGCCGATCACGGTGGAGGGATAGGCGTTGAGGACCTTGGCGACTTCCTGCAGGGAGCCGCGGAGTTCCGGCTTCACGATCGCCGAGTTGAAGTCGAAGCTGATGGTGTCGGGGAAAGTCAGCTGGATCTCGTCGCCCTTGCGCTCGACTTCGATTTCGGTGCCCTGCGTTGCCTCGCGCAGCGCGCGCTCCTGCTTGTCCTGGTAGGAGCCGATGCCACCGCCGGCGATGGAGCCGACGCCTGCGCCGATGAGGGCGCCGGTGTTGCCGCCGATCAGGCCGCCAAGC
>JBGTBK010000340.1:0-11958 GCA_041749355.1 Sandaracinobacter sp.
GGGCGGTGGTGCGGGCGCAGGGCCGGGGCGGCTGCAGGCGGCAAGTGCCGCCAGGGTCAGAAAGGCAGCCGCCCGGCGCAAGTCGCTCAGAGCTTGACCAGCATCTTGCCGGTGTTCGCGCCCGAAAACAGGCCGGTGAAGGCGTCGGGGGCCTTGGCGATGCCGTCGAACACCGTTTCCTCCCACTTGATCCGGCCTTCGGCGATCCAGCCGCCCATTTCGCCAAGGAACTGCGGCTGCAGGCTTGCGAACTGGGTGACGATGAAGCCCTGCATCTTGATGGACTTGCCGACCACCATGATGATGTTCCGCGGGCCGGGCGTGGGCTCGGTCGCGTTGTAGTTGGCGATCATCCCGCACTCGACAAGCCGGGCGAAGGGCCGGGCGAGTTCGATCGCGACTTCCAGATGCTCACCGCCGACATTGTCGAAATAGACGTCGATCCCCTTGGGCGCGGCTTCCTTCACGGCACCGAGCAGATTGCCGCACGTCTTGTAGTTGATGGCGTGATCGATGCCGGCTGCCTTCAGCCATTTGCATTTCTCATCGGTGCCCGCAGTCGCGACCACCGTGCAGCCCTTGATCTTGGCGATCTGGGCGACGACCGAGCCGACGGCGCCTGCGCCGCCAGACACGAAGACGGTTTCGCCTTCCTTGGGCTCACCGATCTGAAGCAGGCCCGACCAGGCCGTCAGGCCCGGCATGCCGAGCACACCCAGAAAGGCCTGGACGGGAACGCCCGGAATCACGGGCAGCTTCTGAAGGGCGGCTGCCGGCGCCACAAAGGCTTCGCGCCAGCCGAACATGGAGTTCACGAGGTCGCCGACCTTCAGCGACGGGTCGTTGCTTTCCAGCACTTCGCCGACCGCGCCGCCCTGCAGCACTTCGCCGATCTGGAACGGCGGCACATAGCTCGGCCGGTCATACATGCGACCGCGCATATAGGGGTCGACCGACATGTAATGGTTCTTCACCAGCACTTCGCCGGCACCCGGCGCGGGCAGGGTGGTTGTCGCAAGCTCGAAATGTTCGGGCTGCGGCACGCCGACAGGGCGGCTTTTCAGGCGGATTTCGTGGCTGGTCGTCATGACAGTCTCCCCAATGGTTTGCGCCCGCATGTTTCACGGGCAGGCCACCGGCGCAAGCCGCAAGCCGCAAAGCAGGCGGTCAGTGGGCAGTCTTGCCGCCCTTCAGCTTGCTGACAAGGGTGACGCCCTGCGCGATCACGAAGCCCAGCGCCACGCCGAAGATGCCGGCGAAGACTGCGTTGACCGTCCATTCGACCGCACCCACTGCAACCGGCGAGGCGGCAGCGATCGAATGGGCCCAGCCGTGCAGCAGATGGGGAAGGGCAGGCCAGATGCCGACAACTTCCATGCCGTGCAGCACGATTCCGCCACCAACCCAGGCCATTGCGGCCGTGCCGATGGTCGACAGCGCCGACAGCAGCTTGGGCATTCCGGCAACCAGGCCGCGGCCCAGCGCCTGCGACGCGCCGTTTTCGTGGGTGGCGAGCCTGAGGCCGATGTCGTCCATCTTCACGATCAGAGCGACCGCCCCATAGACGAGCACGGTGACGGCAATGCTGACCCCAACAAGCGCTCCGGCCTTGGTGGAAAGCGGGATATTGCCGAGTTCGCCAAGCGCGATCGCGAGGATCTCGGCCGACAGGATGAGGTCGGTGCGGATTGCGCCGGTCACCATCCGCGATTCCTGCTCGCCGGATTCGAGCACAACCGGCTCGTCCGGGTCATGGCCGCCGGCATGGGCATGCAGCCCGAGTTTTTCCATCACCTTTTCCGCCGCCTCGAAGCAGAGGAAAGCGCCGCCCAACATGAGGAGCGGCGTGAGCGCCTGGGGCAGGAAAGCGGCAAGCGCGATGAAGGCCGGAGTCAGGAAGAGCAGCTTGTTGCGAAGCGAGCCCCTGGCGATCTTCCAGATGATCGGAAGTTCGCGGTCGGGGGTGAAGCCGGTGACATAGGTGGGGGTAACTGCCGCGTCGTCGATCACGACGCCGGCGGATTTGGCCCCGGCCTTGGCAGTGGCGGCTGCCACATCGTCGAGCGAGGAGGCCGCGACCTTGGCAATGGCCGCGACGTCGTCGAGAAGGGCGATAAGACCGGATGCCATTCGTCAGTCCTTACGGGCTTCGAGCATTGCTGCAATGGCTTCGTTGGCCAGTGCGTCGGCCCGCTCGTTCAGCGGGTCGCCACTATGGCCTTTCACCCACTGCCAGCGAATGCTGTGCGGGGCTGCGATGCTGTCCAGCGCCTGCCACAGATCGGCGTTCTTCACCGGGTCCTTCGCTGAGTTGCGCCATCCGTTGCGCTTCCAGCCGTGGATCCACTTCGTCATGCCTTCCAGCAGATATTTGCTGTCGGTCACGAGCGTCACGGCAGACGGGCGCTTCAGGGCCTCGAGCGCCTTCAGTGCGGCCGTCATTTCCATGCGGTTGTTTGTGGTGTGGGTTTCCGCGCCCGAGAGGATTTTCTCGGTCCCGTTCCAGTGCAGGATGGCGGCCCAGCCGCCGGGGCCCGGGTTGCCCTTGCAAGCGCCGTCAGTGGTTATGCGGATGTCGGGCCGTTCAGCCATGGAGGCCCGCATAGTGCCTAAGCCGGCGGGCAAAGGGCCGCGGGTCCTTGCGCTGCACCAGCGCATCCGATGGCGGGGCCAGCCAGTCCTGCGCGCGGGTGAGAAGGAAGCGCAAGGCAGCGCCCTGGGCAAGCAGCGGGAAGGCCGCGCGTTCGTCCGGACCGAGCGGGCGAACCGCCTCATAGCCTTCGAAGATCGCGCGGTCATGGGCGGGCAGGGGGGCGGACCCGTCGGGCGGAAAAGCCCAGGCCGCGTGAAGGACCGCCAGATCATAGGCAAACAGGTCGGTGCAGGCGAAATAGAAGTCGATGAGGCCGGTGACTTCGGTGCCCAGCATCAGCACATTGTCGGGGAAGAGATCGGCGTGGATGGTGCCGCGCGGAAGGCCTTCGGGCCAGCCTGTCGAAATCGCAGCGATGCAGTCCGCGACAAACGCGGCCAGGCCCGGCTCGATCTCGTCGAGGCGGGCACCAAGCTCATCGGCAGTTGCCTGCCAATGGGCCCGGCCGAGCCCGTTGGCGCGTTCGGCGGTGAAACCGGCACCCGCCAGATGGAGCCGGGCAAGCGCTTCACCCGCCGCGCGGGCCTGCGCTGCCGTTGGCTGCGACACGGACACGCCCGGCAGATACTGGATCAGGCAGGCGGCTTTCCCGGCGACAGACTGCAGCGCCTTTCCGGACCTGTCGCGGATCGGGCGCGGCACCGGCAGGCCGGCATCTGCCAGATGCTCCATCAGGGCGATGAACCAGGGCAGGTCGGCGAGGTCGATGCGGCGCTCGTAGAGGGTCAGGATGTAGCGGGCGCTGGTCGTTTCGACGAGGAAGTTCGAGTTGGAGACGCCCTCGGCGATGCCCTTGGCCGAGACCAGGGCGCCCGTTTCATAGGCGCTGAGGAAGGCCTCCAGTGCTTCGGCCGGAACCTCCGTGTAGACGGCCAACCGCCCGGTCCTGCCGACGGATCAGGCGGCCGCGAGGGCGCGCGGCAGCTTGAAGACGACTTCCTCGGTCGCAGTCGTGACTTCGGACACGGTCACGGCAAAGCGGGACCGCATGGCATCGAGCACTTCCTGCACCAGCACTTCGGGTGCTGAGGCACCGGCTGTGAGCCCCAGGGTGGTGACTCCGTCAAACCAGGACCAGTCGATCGCGGCTGCACGCTGGATCAGATGTGCCCGCGCACCCTCGCGCGCGGCGACTTCACGCAAACGCTGGGAATTGCTGCTGTTTTCTGCGCCAATTACCAGGACCAGCTGGCATTGCGAGGCGATGGCCTTCACGGCCGTCTGCCGGTTGGACGTTGCATAGCAGATGTCCTCGCCCTTGGGGCCGAGCACGGTCGGGAAGCGACGCTGCAGGGTCGAGACGACGTCTGCGGTGTCATCGACCGACAGGGTTGTCTGAGTGAGGAAGCCGAGCGGGCCTTCCGGCGGCTGCACGGCCTCGGCGTCGGCAACGGTCTCGATCAGGGTCATGACGCCATCGGGCACCTGGCCGAAAGTGCCGATCACCTCCGGATGGCCGGCATGGCCGATGAACAGGATGTGCCGGCCCTGTGCCACCATGCGCTCGGCCTGACGGTGCACCTTGGAAACCAGCGGGCAGGTGGCGTCCAGCCAGTCCAGCCCGCGCGCCTGGGCAGTTGCTGGAATGGCCTTGGGAACACCGTGGGCGGAGAAGATGACCTGGGCGCCATCGGGCACCTCGTCCAGTTCCTTCACGAACACTGCGCCCTTGGCCTTCAGGCTGTCGACCACGAAGCGGTTGTGCACGATCTCGTGCCGCACATAGACCGGCGGCCCGTGCTTCGCGAGCGCAAGCTCGACGATCTGGATTGCGCGCTCGACACCGGCACAGAAACCGCGAGGTGCGGCGACGAGAACCCTAAGGGGTGGATTGTGGGAAGGATCGGAAGCCATGCCCTGAGCCCTTACGCGAAGTTTCCGGCGTCATGAAGCCCCCTCCCAGAGCCCATTTCCAAAGCCCCTTCCCAGCAGCGGGCGGCGCGCCTAAGGACTGCGGGTCGTGGGGGCATGATGTGATTTGGGAGAGCCTCAACTTGTCGAAGGCCTTTTTGCTGTCCGGGCTCCTGGTTTCGGCGCTCGTGCTGTCCGCCTGCAACCGCAACCCGCTGCTGGTGAAGCGCTCGCAATGCCCTGCTGTGGCGATCCCCAGCTATGCGGGCAGCGTGACCAGGTTCGACCCCGCGCAAAGCCGCAATGCGGATGCAATCGATTTCACCGCCCAGCTGTCGGACGTGACGGGCAGTTGCACCGAAGGGGCGGAGTATCTGGCGACCGACGTTGCCTTCACCGTGACGGCGCAGCGCCGCCGGCCGGGCCCTGCCCGCGAAGTCTACCTGCCGCTGTTCGTGGGCCTTGCCCAAGGCGGCAATGTGCTGGTTTCGAAACAGGTTACCGGCGTGACCCTGGCCTTTCCGGAAGGCGGGCTCCGAGCCGAAGCCCGGGGCGGGGCGCGGGCGGAGGTGCATCGTTCGGCCGTGACACTTCCGGCCGAAGTGCAGGAGCGCATCGCGCGCGAACGCAAGCCCAACGAGCCGGATGCACTTGTCGATCCGTTGTCCGACCCGCAGGTCCGCGCGGCCGTCCGGGCCGCGACCTTCGAGGTGCTCGTGGGCTTCCAGCTCGATGATGCGAGCCTTGCCTACAACGTCGGAAAGTAGCGGCGGGGCCCTTTTCCTGTTGTGGTCGCGGGATGCATCCCGGCAGCGTGCCTCCAGCGGTGAGGCACACGGTCGCAGCCTTTCGACTTGTTGCAGAATATGTCTGTGCTGACACAAGCATAAGCACTACCTATTTGTCCAAGCGGAATTCATGCTTTTAGTAATGGATTATCGAATCAAATGGCTGTGTGCGGCTTCAGGCCGTGCACTCGGCCACAGGAAGGACAGGCGCCCGAAAGGCGCACAAGGAGAGTGAAATGCCGCATAGGCGGAACATCGATATCGATCTGCTGCGAAGCTTCGTCACGATCATCGAGGTCAAGAGTTTCACCCGGGCAGCCGAGCGGCTGCTGCGGACCCAGTCCGCGATCAGCCTGCAGATGAAGCGGCTGGAGGAACAGCTTGATTGTCGGTTGTTCGAGCGGGGCGGGCGGGGTGTTGAGCCCACGGAGGCTGGAACGCTGCTGCTGGGCTATGCCCGGCGCATCCTTGCTGCAAACGACGAGCTTGTCGGCAGGATGGCCGAGCCGCTCGTGGAAGGCGAAGTCTCCATTGGCGCGCCCGAGGCATTTGCCGCCGAGCATCTGGCGCCCGTGCTTGCGCGATTTTCCCGCGCCTTTCCCAAGGTCCGCATGCAGGTGCGCACCGGCGCAACGCCCGAACTGGCAGAGGCGCAAGCAGACGGCGCACTGGATCTCAGGGTGGAGACCGTTCTTGGCGACCGGCCGGCCGGAAGCGAGGAACTGAACCGGGAAGCGCTGGTTTGGTGTGTGGCCGAAGGTGCAGAGCCGGAAGCGCGTCCTGGCGTGGCAGGCCAGCCGCTCAGGATGGTGGCAACGGCTGCTCCCTGTCCGATCCGCGAGGTCGCTGAAACCTCGCTTGCCGATGCCGGTCTTCCCTATTCGATAGTCTTCGAAGGCAATTCGCGCGGAGCCGTGTTGTCGGCGATCGGGGCTGGCCTGGGGGTTGGCGTGTTGCCCCGGGGCAGCATTGCCTCGGGCATGCACCGCCTCAGCGATGCCGAGGGGCTGCCGCCCTTGCCGGACGCGACAACCGTTCTGATGACGCGGCCGGGGACCGGCCTGGTCGGCGAACGGCTGAGGGCCTTCCTGCTGAATGTGTTCGACCACCGGCACTGAGCGCTCTGTGCCACGCGGGTGGCCGACGGGCCGACCGGCGCCGCGGATTGCTTGACTGCGGGTGCAGTCGGGCCTTATGGGCGACGGCCTTCCGGCAGGGCCGTTCTGCGTGCGCAGGCTGCCTCTTGCAGGGATTTGTGTGGCGACCGTAGCTCAATTGGTTAGAGCGCCGGTTTGTGGTACCGGAGGTTGCGGGTTCGAGACCCGTCGGTCGCCCCACCTTCACCAGCCTTGGCGCTGTCTCCGCAAGAGGCTGGCGACAGATGCGAGGCGCCTGGCGACGCCCTGGACATCGAGCGGACATGCGAGACAGCGGCTATGGCGTCTTCCTGATGATCGGCCTGTTGCTGGGCCTCGGCGTCGGGCTTGCGGTGGGCGAGCCGTCTGCCGGCACCGTGATCGGCCTTGGCGCGGGTGGTTTGCTGGCGCTTGGGCTCAGGCTTCGCGGGCGCTGAGCCTGGTCGCTTTTCCTGCTGTCGCCACCGCGTTTCAGCTGATCGGTCGCCCCATCCAGACAATGCGGCCCAGGATCCCGATCGCATCGGCCTGGCAATCCGGGAACGAAGGATAGGCTGCATTGTCGGACAGGATCGCGACGCGCTGCGTTGCGGGGTTCACGGACAACCGCTTGACCACGGGAGCCGAATCGCTTTCGATTGCATAGAGCCCGTCTCGCGCGGGGGCACAATCTGCGAGGTCGACGAGCAGATGGTCGCCGGCCAGAAGGGTCGGTGCCATTGCATCGCCTTGCACCACCAGAGCTGCCAGCGACGGGACGCGCCGGCCGGCCAGTTGCGCCAGCAGGGTGCCGTCTATGCGCAGATGGGCCTGGCTCTGCACGGTTTCAGCAGCGCGCAGAAAGGGGACTTCCAGCAGCACATGCTCCGTTGCATCCGGGGCAAGGCGGGCGGACTCGAGCTGTGGCCCCCCGAGCAAGGACTCAGGCACGTCGAAATGGGCGGCAAGCAGGCGGCGTTCCTGTTCGCCCAGCCGTCTTGGCACACCCCGCTTTATGAACTGCTGCACATAGGCTGCATTGCGGCCGATCAGGCGGGACACCTCTGCATACCCCTTTCCCGATTGCCGGATCAGGGACTCAAGTTGCTCCCGAACTGCCAGTTCCGGCATCGGACCATTTCCTTCTGCAGACGGCGGAAGTTTGCGCCCTGTCTGCCCTGCATTCCGCATACTCATAAGTTTCTACCTAGACTAGTAGGAAAATACCTATCAGGTTCGCTTTGGTTGATTCGGCGTGGGGGGACTTTCGGAATGTCCGGCCGAATCGGCGAGTGGGTCGACGTGAGGAGTTGTCCAGCCATGTCGTTGCTGCATGCCATCGAAGTGTGCCTGAGAATGTCCCGGATTCCGCCATCCCGCTTCGGACGCGACAGCGTTCGTGATCCGCGACTCGTTCACGATTTGCGCCGGGGCCGCCAGCCGGGTCAGAGGGTGGAACAGCGGGTTCGCACGCACATCGAAACCCTGATGAAGGCGGCAGCCGACCGGCCTGCAACTGGTGCCGGGCCTGCCGGGGGGCAGAACCAGGGCCGGTCCCGGGCCCTGACCCAGAGGTACGACTGATGCGGGCAGGACTTGCGAATGCCAGTGGGCGACTGGTGCGGGCCGTGCAAGCGCGGGTGGGGGGCGGCGCCATATGGCCCACCCCCGATTTCGAAGGCTGTGTCGCGGCCCAGCCCCTGCTTGTGATCGAGGCCTTGATGGAAGAGCCCTGGGCAAGCCTGACCTTCAGCGGCACGCGCCATCGGCTGGATCTGCGTCTCGATGGAGGAGTGCAGGCAATCGAGCGCGCAATTGCCGATCTTGCCTGCTGGGCGGACGCGGACTGCCCACCGCTTGCCGGGCACTTTCTGGCCGAGGTGCAAGTTACGGAAACTGCACGCGAAGTAGGTGAGGGTGGACGCATGTCTTTGTGCCTCCGCCTGGATGCACTGACCATAGAGGAATAGGAAATCTGCGCAAGGGTGCCGCTTAGAAGATAGGAAAATACCTGTGGATGAAGATGCTGCCTCGTGGTGGCGCCTAATCCGAGCGGCACTCAAATTCTTCTGGCAGGTCGCATCTGGTGGCGCTAGAAACTGAGTCGCACGCAAATTGCGTGCAGCCTGTTTCGAAGGGCAGCAGGATGCGTCAGGGGGCCGAAGGCAGCGGGTTGTGGGTGACAGGCCATGTGTCGGGCACCCGCGCCATGGCGCTCGTTGGCATCTGCGCAGGGCTTGCGCTGCTGGTCGGCTGCGGTTCCCAGGCCGTTCCGGAACCGGCGGCCGCAGAGTTGGTCCCGGCAGCGTTGCACAGGGTCGGGGACAGCCGCGCGGGAAACCGCTCCACGGCGTCCGGCACCGTTCGGTTGCGGCGGGAAACCCCGCTGGCTTTCCTGAGTGACGGGCGGGTCGCTGCGGTCGCGGTTCGCGAAGGGGACCTGGTGCGGGCTGGCCAGCGCCTCGCAACGCTGGACCGGACAGCTATCGATGCGCAGGCTGCATCTGCCGCAACCCGATTGCGCCAGGCCGATGCCGAATTGCGGCGCCAGCGCGATCTGAACGCCAAGGGCTGGGTTGCAAAGTCGCGGGTGGAAACGGCCGAGGCCGCAGCCGAGACGGCTCGCGCAGATCTGAGCGGTGCGCGCTTCACCCAGACTTTCGCTACGATTGCCGCGCCTGCGGCCGGCGTGATCCTGTCGCGAACGGCCGAACCTGGCCAGACCCTGGCAGCCGGCACGCCGGTCCTTCTGCTTGGCGAATTCTCCTCCGGCTTTGTGCTCAGGGTCGATGTGCCCGCAAGCCGGGTGGCAGAGCTGCGACCGGGCGCCGAGGCGCAAGTGATCTTCCGCGACGGCGCGGCCCCCCGAATGACCGGCCGTGTCATCGAGATCGCCGGCCGCGCCGACCCGCGGACGGGCACCTTCCAGGTGGAATTCGCGCTTCCGTCGGATCGCGCCCTGAGGTCGGGGCTGATCGGCGATGTGGCGCTGTCGGGCGTTGCGTCTGGCGGCGCGCTTGCCATTCCGGCAACGGCCCTGTTTGCCGCCCGTGCCGACGAGGGATTTGTGTGGGCGGTTGACCCCAAGACACGCAAGGTCGCAGCCCGAATGGTGCAGTTGGGCCGGGTGACGCCGGAGGGTGTCGAGATCCTGTCGGGCCTGACGCGCGGCGAACTGATTGTTGCAGCCGGGGTCGATCGGCTGATCGAGGGTGCCACCATCAAGTCCGTCCAGACCCGAGGCGGCTGAGGTTCTCGTGAATGGTCTGATCGCCTTTGCGGTCCATCGCTGGCAGCTCACGCTGGTGGTGTTTGCCCTGATCGCGGCGTTGGGCGCACAGGCCTTCCTGTCGATTCCCCGCTCCGTCGATCCGCATTTCAAGGCGCCGTTCGTGCTGATCATCGCGATCCTGCCCGGCGCCGACCCGGCCGATATCGAGCAGACGGTGGCCAAGCCGATCGAGGATGTGCTTGCCGGCCTCGACAACATCGCCGAGCTGCAATCCTCCTCGTCGGACGGGCAGGCGGTGGTGACGGCGGAGTTCACCTGGGAATCCGATCCCGACCGCAACTTCGATGAAGCCGTGCGGGAAGTGAACGCGATCCGCCCCCAGCTGCCGCAGGGCATCCAGCGCCTGGAGTTTCGCCGCTTCCGCACCACCGAGGCCGTGGTGGTGCAATATGCGATCGTCTCCGAAACTGCATCGTGGCGGCGGATGGAGAAGGTCGGCAAGGACCTGAAGGAGGCCTTCCAGCGCCAGCCCGGCGTGCGCACCGCGACGGTCTGGGGCGTTCCACGGCCCGAACTGAGGGTGTCGGTCGATCTTGGCCGGCTTTCCGAGCTCGGCATTCCGGTGACGCAGGTGACCGACGCCCTGCGTGTGGGCGGCACCGACACGCCACCCGGCCCCATCCGCGCCGGCGACCAGCGCTTCAACCTGAAGGCCGGTGGCGCCTTCCGGACGCCCGAGGAGGTGGCTGCCGTGCCGCTGCGGGCTGTCGAC
Source organism: Sandaracinobacter sp. (assembly GCA_041749355.1). Classification (GTDB taxonomy): domain Bacteria; phylum Pseudomonadota; class Alphaproteobacteria; order Sphingomonadales; family Sphingomonadaceae; genus Sandaracinobacteroides. The sequence goes on from JBGTBK010000340.1 coordinate 10,412, forward strand.
GGCCGGGTCGTGCGCGTGGGCGACGTGGCAGAGGTGAAATGGGCGACCAACGAGCGGACCCACGCCACCCGCTTCAACGGCAAGCGGGCGATCTGGGTGACAGCCACCCAGAAGGACAATGTGAATGTGCTGGATGTCGAGCGGCGCCTGTCTGCGGCGGCAGATGATTATGCGAAGTCCCTCGCGCCCGACATGGAGCTGAAGCTCGCCTTCGACCAGTCGGAGGATGTGCGCGCCAAGCTCGCGCTTCTGGCGCGCGACTTCGCCCTTGCGCTTGCGCTGGTGCTGCTGACGCTGCTGCCTCTCGGGCCCCGCGCATCCCTTGTTGTGATGGTGTCGATTCCGCTCAGCCTCGCCATCGGCGTGTTCGTGATGAACGTGCTGGGCTTCACGTTGAACCAGCTTGTGATCACCGGCTTCATCGTCGCACTCGGCATCCTGGTCGACGACAGCATCGTGGTGGTGGAGAACATTGCCCGCCACATGCGCATGGGCTACAGCCGCACCGCCGCCGCCCTTGCCGGCACCCAGCAGATCGCGGTTGCCGTGCTGGGTTGCACGGCGGTGATTGTCTTTGCCTTCCTGCCGCTGACCGCGCTTCCGGGCGGTGCTGGCAAGTTCACCCGAGGCCTGCCACTCGCGGTGATTGCAACGGTCACGGCCTCGCTGTTCGTGTCGCTTACCATCATCCCCTTCCTCGCCTCGCGCATCCTCCCCAAGACCGAGCCCGAGCATGGCAACCGCTTCCTGCAGGCCGTCGACGGCGGCATCCGTCGCTTCTACGCGCCGATCCTGCACCGCGCGCTAGAGGCCCCAAAGACCTTCTTCTGGGGTGCGATGGCGCTGTGCGTGGCGGCGCTTGGGCTGATCCCGCTGCTGGGCACCAGCCTGTTCCCGCCAGCCGACGCCCCCTACTTCCAGGTCGAGATCGAGACCAGCGAGGGCACCGACCTCGGCGGCACCGCGCGCGCCGTGCAGTTCGTCGACGACACGCTGGCCCGCGAGGCCCAGGTGCAGAACCGCATGGCCAATGTGGGCCGCGGCAACCCGCAGATCTTCTACAACCAGCGCGAGGTGACCCAGCAATCCAATTTCGGGATGGTGTCGGTGACGCTGTCGGACTGGAGCCCGACCGATGGCCCCGCGATGGTCGCCCGCCTGCGCGAACGCTTTGCGACCTATCCCGAAGCGCGCATCAAGCTCACGCCCTTCCAGAACGGCGCGCCGATCGAGGCGCCGATCCAGTGGTTCCTGACCGGCCCCGACCTCGATGCCCTGAAGCGCCACGCGAAGGAGGCCGAGGCCGTGATCCGGGCAACGCCGGGCACCCGCGACGTGCGCAACCCGCTGGCCTTCGAGCGGCTCGACCTCGATCTTGGCCTCGATCCTGACAAGGCTGCGATCTTCGGTGTTGCGCCTGCCAACGCCCGGCGGGTCACGCGCCTCGCACTTGCCGGCGAGCCTGCCGGCCGCTTCCGCGACAGCGAAGGCGACAGCTATGACGTGATGGTGCGGCTGCCGCAGCCCGATTTCCCGGGCGTGGCGCC
>JBGTBK010000341.1:0-3361 GCA_041749355.1 Sandaracinobacter sp.
GCCGCCGGCGCCGTCGCAAGGGCGGTGCTGGGCGACACTGTCACCATCCGCGGCTATCTCGTCGAACTGGGCGGAGACGCCATCGACCGCGCGAATTTCGACCCCGCCGAGATCGACCGCAACCCCTTCTTCTGCCCCGACGCTGCCGCCGCCGCCCGCTGGGAAGTGGCGCTGGATGCGGCCCGCAAATCCGGCTCCTCGCTCGGCGCCATCGTCGAGGTGTCAGCCGATGGTGTCCCCGCCGGCTGGGGCGCGCCCGTCTACCACAAGCTCGATAGCCAGCTGGCAGCCGCGATGATGAGCATCAATGCGGTGAAGGGCGTGGAAATCGGCGACGGCTTCGCAGCCGCCCGCCTGCGCGGCGAACAGAATGCCGATGCCATGCGCCCCGGCCCCGACGGCAAACCCACCTTCCTCGCCAACCATGCCGGCGGCACGGCCGGCGGAATCAGCACCGGCCAGCCGGTGGTGGTGCGAATGGCCCTGAAGCCCACCAGCTCCATCCTCACCCCCGTCGACACCATCACCCGCGACGGCGAGGCATCCGAGATCGTTACCAAGGGCCGCCACGACCCCTGCGTCGGAATCCGCGCAGCCCCCGTCGCCGAGGCAATGATGGCCCTGGTGCTCGCCGACATGAAGCTGCAGCAAAGGGCGCAAACCGGGCGCTAGGCGAGGCCAGCCCGGCGGCTAGACCAGCCACGTCTCCACATTCTGCACGGGTTCCTGCCTCTGCGCGGCCAGCAGGCTTTTCAGCGCCCGCGCGGCGAACCAGATGGCCACCAGCGGGAACAGCACCCAGGCCAGCAGGAACAGCGTCACGATCGATCCGACCACTGCGACTGCCGTCCACACAAAGCCCATCCAGAAGGTGCGGATATGGTAGCGGTAATGGCTGTCCTCCCAGCTTTCGTGGGCCTCGCCTTTCCACACATAGGCGAGGATGACGCCGATGATGGTGGTGATGCCGGCCAGGAAGCTGCCGACATAGAGCAGGCTGATGATGGTGGGCCTGTTCATCTGGAAATCATTCGTGGGCGCAGGTTCGTTCGACATGGCATCCTCCTGATCTTGCGGCAACTTGACCTTTCCCCGCCCCGGGCACAAGTAAGCAGCGTGCCAGAGGCCCAGGCGGCCGCGGGCTCCGGATCAAAATCCGGGGCGCGAGGAAAGTCCGGGCTCCACGGATCGACGGTGGCGGGTAACGCCCGCCGGGGGTGACCCCAGGGACAGTGCAACAGAAAGCAGACCGCCTTCCGGGCTCCGGCTGAAGGCAAGGTCGAAAGGGTGCGGCAAGAGCGCACCGCGCGGCTGGCAACAGGCGTGGCACGGCAAACCCCACCGGGAGCAAGACCGAATAGGCGCGCGGTGTCGAAAGACAGGCCTGATCCGGCCGACGCGCGCGGGTTGGTTGCTGGAGGTGCGTGGCAACACGCATCCTAGAGGAATGGTCGCCACCCGAAAGGGAACAGAACCCGGCTTATCGGGCCTCTGGCACAGCCAAAGGCGGCTGAAGTCTGGAGCAGGATTGCGCAGCAATCGTGCAAAGATCTTCAGACTCGCCGAAGGCCCGGACGGCGGGGCGCTGGCCCGCAGGCCAGCGAACCCGTCCGACGAGTCCGGCTCCGCCGGACCCCTTTCCTTTCTTTTTCCCTCTATCTGTCCAGCGGAGAGGCCGGGCTCCGCCCGGCCCCCGCGCGCTCGACATATTAGGGCCTCACCCCGGCCCCCGCCCTTCAGCCTTGTGCAGCGCAGCACCCTCCGCTACAGCGCCCGCCAATTCCCCACCCGATTTACAAGCACAGGACAAGACAAATGGCCGCCACCCGGACCTTCTCGATCATCAAGCCCGATGCCACCCGTCGCAACATCACCGGAAAGGTGACCGCGATGCTGGAAGAAGCCGGCCTGCGCGTCGTCGCTTCCAAGCGCATCCACATGAGCCGCGAGCAGGCCGAAGGCTTCTACGGCGTCCACCGCGAGCGCCCCTTCTTCAACGACCTCGTGGAGTTCATGATGTCGGGCCCGGTTGTCGTGCAGGTGCTGGAAGGCGAAGACGCCGTCGCGCTCAACCGCCGCGTGATGGGCGCCACCAACCCGGCCAACGCCGACGCCGGCACGATCCGCAAGGAACTGGCCGAAAGCATCGAAGCCAACACGGTGCACGGCTCCGACAGCGAAGAGAATGCAGCGATCGAGATCGCGTTCTTCTTCAACGAGTCCGAGATCGTCGGCTGATCCTCTCCCCTCCCTGTCAGGGAGGGGTCGGGTGTGGGTGCCGCGAAGCGGCCGGCGGCAAAAGCCGCCGAGTCTGCTGGAGCGCCAGGGTAAGCAAGAAAAAGTCCGGCAAAGCCGGACTCGTCGGACGGGTTCGTCGGGCCTAAGCCCTCCGCCCCGCCGTCCGTGTCGCTTCGCGAGTCCGCCGATCAGTGCTGCGCACTGACGGCGGCCGCTACGCTTCCAGCTCGGTATCCCAATACAGATAATCCCGCCACGTCTCATGGCAGTAATGCGGCGGAAACCCCCGCCCATTCTCCTGCAGCTGGTGCGAAGTCGGCTGGAACGGCCGCTGCCGGGGCAGCATGTGCGCTTCCGCCGGAGTCCGCCCGCCCTTCCGCAGGTTGCAGGGCGCGCACGCCGTCGTCACGTTGGTCCAGGTCGTCCGCCCGCCATAGGCACGCGGCACCACATGGTCGAAGGTCAGCTCCTCCTTGGTGCCGCAATATTGGCAGCTGAACCGGTCGCGCAGGAACAGGTTGAACCGCGTGAAGGCCGGGTTCTGGCTGGGCTTCACATATTGCCTGAGCGCGACAACGCTCGGCAGCCGCATCGCGAAGCTGGGGGAGCGGATCTCCCGGTCATATTGCGCGATTACGTCCACCCGCTCCAGGAAGGCCGCCTTGATCGCGTCCTGCCAGCTCCACAGGCTCAACGGGTAATAGCTCAGCGGCGTGTAGTCCGCGTTCAGCACCAGCGCCGGGCAGGCCTGAGGGCTCTGCCAGCGGCCGCCGTCGTGATCTGGCCGCCATCGTTCGTGGAAAAGGTCGGGATGATACATGGCCGTCGCTCCCTGTTTCCGCCGGAGCAGAGCTTGAGCGCCACCATCCCTATCGCACGTCGGGCAGCCGCGTTTCCGCCTGCTCGCTTGACGCAGCCCCTATACCAGAAGCTGTATGTCGCTGCTATGACAGCACCAGATATTGTTGAGGTCAAGCGCACCAATGGCACAGGCCCAATTCGTCACGCGCTTTGCCCCTTCGCCCACGGGGCTGCTGCATCTGGGCCATGCCTTCTCCGCGGCGATCGGCCACGCGCTCGCCCGGGCCCGCGGCGGCCGCTGGCTGCTGCGGATCGAGGACAT
>JBGTBK010000342.1:0-2365 GCA_041749355.1 Sandaracinobacter sp.
GGTCGGCTGCGAGCAGCGGCCGCGGGGTCTTGATCGGGCCCGACAGCGGAACGGCGCAGGGCAGCTCGCCATAGTGCGCGATGTCGCTGCCCAGATAGACGGCAAGCACGCCGGGCATGGCCCGGGCGGCGGTCGCGTCGATGGAGCGGATCTCGGCATGGCCATAGGGGCTGCGCAGGGTGACGCCATAGGCAGCACCGGCCAGCTGGATGTCGTCGGTGTAGCGGCCCTTGCCTGTGAGCAGGCGGGCGTCTTCCACCCGCTCGACCGACTTGCCGACACCCGTCTGACTTGTTCCGAACTTCATGGTCACTCTCCCCCGGGGGTTTCGTCCCGCCGCTCGCCGATGCGGATCGCCGTAAGCCCAGCCTTATAGTCGGGATGTTTCAGGCGGTAGCCTGTCTCTCGTTCCAGCCTCAGCCCTGCGACGGCACGCCGCTCGGTCCAGAAACCGCGCGCCATCGGGCTGAGCGCCGCCAGCTCGATCGGCTCCAGCGGGGGCAGGGGCGCGCCCAGCAGGCCACAGGCAAATTCGGTGACATCGCGCGGCTCGGCCGGCAGGTTGTCGACCACGTTGAAGATGCCCTTGGCCCGCGCGTCGGCACAGGCCAGCACGGCGCCCGCGATATCCTCCACATGGATCCGGTTGAAGCGGTGCCCGGGGCGGTCCACGCGGCGGGCCTTGCCTTCGCGCACCTGGTCCAGCGCGGAGCGGCCCGGGCCATAGATTCCCGGCAGGCGAAAGATGGTCGCGCCGATCGCCTGCCAGCCGAGATCGGCCTCGGTCCGCGCGGTTCGGCGGCCGCCACCAACCGGGGCGCTCTCATCCACCCAGGCCCCACCCGTGTCGCCATAGACCCCGGTGGACGACAGATAGCCGACCCAGCCGGCGTGGGTGCGGAGCTGCTCGCCGAAGCGATCGAGCGCCATGTCGCGGCCCGTGGCGCCATCGGGCGGCACCGACGAGAGGATATGGGTGGCAGCCGCAACAGCCTGTGGCAGGGCCGGATCGTCGAACGCCAGGATGCCGTCGCCGGCCTGCCGCTTCACGCCCAGCACCGCCATCCCAATGGCACGGGCGGCGGCCGCAAGCACCGCGCCGGAATAGCCTTGTCCAAGGATCAGCAGCATCGCCGCACCCTAGACCGGCAGATGCCCCGCCGCCATGGTCGATTGCCGCCATGCCCGATTGTCGCCGCCCGGCTTGCCCGCTGACCTGCAACCGCCCAGATTGCCCGCGCCAGACCGCGCAAGCCTTGAGGGAGCAGCCCGATGACCGATTCGCCCACCCGTTCCGACCCCGAGACAGCCGCCGACAGCGCCGCCGAGACCGCAGACCGCCTTCCCGAAACCGAGAATTGGGTCCGCATGTCGGGCGTCAGCCGCCGCGCAGCCCTTGGCGGTGGCGCAGCCGCGCTCGGCTATGCGCTGGCCGCCCAGCCGGTGCTTGCCAACCGCATCGTGACTCCGACCGATGGGCTGGACGCCGGCATGATCAGCTTCCCGGCCTCGGCCGGCTTCACGATGAACGCCTATCGTGCCAAACCCAAGGGGAAGACCAACGCGCCCGTGGTCATCGTGGTGCAGGAAATCTTCGGCGTCCACGAATGGATCCAGGACGTGACGCGCCGCTTCGCAGCCGCCGGCTATTATGCCATCGCCCCCGATCTCTACCAGCGACAGGGCGACCCCACCAAGGCCGCCGACATGCAGACCCTGTTCAAGACCATCGTGTCCCAGGTGCCCGACGCGCAGGTGATGGCCGATCTGGACGCCGTTGTCGCCTTTGCCGGAACCGATGGCGGCAATGCGAAGCGCCTTGGCGTGACCGGCTTCTGCTGGGGCGGGCGCATCACCTGGCTCTATGCCGCCCACAACCCGGCCCTGAAGGCGGGTGTCGCCTGGTACGGCCGGCTTACAGGCCAGCCCAACGCGCTGCAGACCAGCGCTCCCATCGACCATGCCGCCAAGCTGCATGCGCCGGTGCTCGGCCTGTATGGCGATCTCGACAAGGGAATCCCGGTCGCCGATGTGGAGGCGATGAACGCGGCGCTGAAGGCCGCGAAATCGCCCAGCTTCATCCGCCGCTTCCCGGACGCCGACCATGGCTTCCTCGCCGATTACCGCCCCAGCTTCCACGAACCGTCGGCAAAGGCGGCCTGGGCAGATGCGCTGGGCTGGTTCAAGACCAACCTCTAACGCCCAGCCCTTAGTTCAACACTGGGCCCGGGGCCGGCCCTGTCGGCCTTGCGGCCTCTGCGGCTGCATAGGCTGCGTCCTCGCGCGCGCCGTTCGCGACGCCTCGAAGCTCTGCAATGAAGTTGTCCAGCAGGACCGGTTCACTGACCAAGTACATCTTGGCCTC
>JBGTBK010000343.1:0-2573 GCA_041749355.1 Sandaracinobacter sp.
GGCGGCGGCCTGCATCATGCCGTCGACGAACAGGCGAAGGCCCTGCTCGGTGGGGACCCGGCCGGCGGAGGTGTGGGGCGCTTCCAGAAGGCCCAGCTCCTCCAGGTCCTGCATCACGTTGCGGATGGAGGCGGGCGAGAGCTGCAGGCCGGCCTGGCGCGACAGCGTGCGCGAGCCGACGGGGGAGCCGGTGGTGAGATAGCTGTCGACGATCTCGCGGAAAATGCCGCGGGCGCGCTCGGAGAGCTGGGAGACGCTGATTCCGGGCTGATCGTGCATTGGGCCAATGTAGTGCGGGCGGGGGTCGCTCTCAACTGGCCTGCGCGCGGAGGCGCGGTTGAGCGACTTGGCAAGAAGGGGGCGTGGGCCTAATCGGCTGCGATTGTTCCCGACCAAAGGATGAGATGATGCGACCCTCGGGCCGTTCGCCGGACATGATGCGCGAAATCGAGATGGTGCCGAACTTCAATGCCCATGCTGAAGGATCGTGCCTGGTGAAGTTCGGGCAGACCCATGTGCTGGTGACGGCGAGCGTGGAAGAGAAGCTGCCACCGTGGATGCGGGGCAAGGGCGAAGGCTGGGTGACGGCCGAATATGGCATGCTTCCGCGCGCCACCCACACAAGGGGCAGCCGGGAGGCGGCGAAGGGCAAGCAATCGGGGCGGACGCAGGAAATCCAGCGGCTGATCGGGCGGTCCCTTCGTGCGGTCACCGACCTGAAGGCGCTTGGCGAGCGGCAGATCACGCTGGATTGCGACGTGCTGCAGGCCGATGGCGGCACCCGCACGGCTGCGATCTCGGGCGCCTGGGTGGCGCTGCGGCTTGCGCTCGACAAGATTCATGCGGTGACGCCCTTTGCGGTCGATCCGCTTGCCGTTCAGGTGGCTGCGGTCAGCTGCGGGGTTTATGAGGGCGCGGCCGTTCTCGACCTCGATTACCCCGAAGATTCGGCTGCCCACACCGACGGCAATTTCGTGCTGACCTCGGCCGGGGCGCTGGTGGAAGTGCAGGCGACTGCCGAGGGCGCGGTGTTCGACGAGGAGATGCTGCTGCGGCTGTTGCGGCTGGCGCGGATCGGGACGGATTCCATCTTCGCGAAACAGCGGGCGGCCACGGGGCGCTAATGCAGGGGATCGGCCCTCGCCTTGTGCTTGCCAGCCACAACAAGGGCAAGCTGGTGGAGATTGCGGCGCTGCTGGCGCCGTTCGGGATCGAGACGGTGCCGGCCTCGGCCTTCGGGTTGGCGGAGCCTGTGGAGACCGAGGACAGTTTTGCGGGCAACGCGCTGCTGAAGGCGCGCTTTGCGGCAGAGGGCGCGGGGCTTCCCGCCCTGTCCGACGACAGCGGGCTGTGCGTCGACGCGCTGGATGGGGCGCCCGGCGTGTACACTGCCGACTGGGCGGAGACCCCCCAGGGGCGCGACTGGATGCTGGCGATGCAGAAGGTGGAGGACCGGCTGCAGGCGCTGGGTCCGGACGTTTCGCGGAGGGGCGAATTCGTTTGTACGCTCGCGATCGCCTGGCCGGATGGCCGCAGCGAAACCTTCGAGGGGCGGATGGCCGGCACGCTGGTGTGGCCGCCGCGCGGCGACCGGGGCTTTGGCTATGACCCGGTGTTCGTGCCGGAGGGATATGCCGAGACCTTCGCCGAGATGGACCCGGCCGAAAAGCATGCGATCAGCCACCGGGCCAAGGCGTTTGCCAAGCTGAAGGCGATGCTGGGCGGATGAGCGGCGACATCGCCCTTTATATCCACTGGCCCTTCTGCGTCACGAAGTGCCCGTACTGCGATTTCAACAGCCATGTGCGTGAAGGGGTGGACCAGGCTGCGTGGCGCGCAGCGCTGCTGGCGGACCTGCGGCATGAAGCGGCGCTGACGTCGGGGCAGCGGTTGGTCTCGATCTTCTTCGGCGGCGGCACGCCCAGCTTGATGCCGCCCGTCACTGTCGAGGCGTTGATTGGCGAGGCCCTGAAGCTGTGGCCAGCCGAGCCGGGCCTTGAGATCACGCTGGAGGCGAACCCGTCATCGGTCGAAGCGGCGCGTTTTGCCGATTTCGCCAGCGCCGGCGTGAACCGGGTGTCGCTGGGGCTGCAGGCGCTGGACGATGTGGCGTTGAAGCTGCTGGGCCGGCCGCATGATTTGCGCCAGGGGCTCGCCGCGCTCGATGTGGCGCAGCGCCATTTCGGGCGGGTCAGCTTCGACCTCATCCACAGCCGCCCCGGGCAGACGGTGGCGCAGTGGCAGGCCGAGCTGGCGCGCGGCCTGTCGTTCGGCACCGACCATCTGTCGGCCTATCAGCTCACCATCGAGGAGGGCACGCGCTTCCACACGCTGGCAAGGAAGGGTCTGCTGGAGCTGCCGGGTGAGGAGGCGGCCGCCGACATGTTCGAGCTGACCGGCGAGTTGTGTGCGGCCGCCGGCCTGCCGCTCTACGAGATTTCCAACCACGCCCGGCCGGGTTTCGAAAGCCGGCACAACCGGCAATATTGGACCTATGGCGATTATGCCGGCATCGGTCCCGGCGCGCACGGCCGGCGCGGCGGGCTTGCGACGCAGCGGTTGCGGCGGCCCGA
>JBGTBK010000344.1:0-2405 GCA_041749355.1 Sandaracinobacter sp.
CGGTTGCAACGGCCTGGCCGGTGGCGGCTGCATCGGCGGGCGGGCGGGTGCTGCTGTCGTTGTCTGAGAGGTAGAAGCGGGTCGTCGGGCTGGTTTCGGGCTGGGGCGCGGTTTGCGGCGCGGTCTGTGCTGAAATCGGCAGCGCGGCACAGAGCCCTGCGAGCAGGGCGCCGACGCGAGCGAGCCGGGACACTGCCGGAAAGGGAAGCGCTGACATGGCCTTTCCCCTAGGGAAGCGATCGCGCGCGCTCAAGGGGATGCAATCGCGTTCGCTGAGTGGCATGTGCGGGCTCAGGGCCTTGCCTGGCCATCAAGGTCTGCACCGACTGCGTCCGCGACCGATGCGAAGCCGTCACGGCGCAGGAGGATGGAGAGGCCGTCTGCGATGCGGGCTGGCAGGCGGGGACCTTCATAGACGAGGGCGGTGTAGAGCTGGATTGCGGACGCGCCGGCCCGGATCTTGGCATAGGCCTGTTCGGCGGTTGCGACGCCGCCGGCACCGATCAGCGGCAGGCGACCGCGCAAGCGGCGGGCGAAGGCGGCGAGAATGGCGGTGGAGGGTTCGAACAGGGGCTTGCCGGAGAGGCCACCGGCCTCGGCAGCGTGGCTGGATTGCAGGGTTGCGGGGCGGGCGAGCGTGGTGTTGGAGACGATGAGGCCGGACAGCCGACTTGCAAGGCAGGCGTCGGTGATGGCGTCGATCTGCGCGTCGTCGAGGTCGGGGGCGACCTTCAGGAACAGGGGCGGGCCGGTCTCGCCGCGCGCCTCGGCGGCGGCTGCCAGAAGCTCGGGCAGGGCCTCGCCCTGAAGTCCGCGCAGGCCCGGCGTGTTGGGGGAGGAGATGTTGAGGGTGATCCAGGCGGCAAGCGGAGCGACTGCGCGGACCCCTGCTGCATAGTCGGCAATGCGGTCTGCGGAGTCCTTGTTGGCGCCGACATTGACTCCGAGGCTGCCGTGCGGGGCGAGCCGTGGGAGGGCCGCCTGCAGGCCGCCGTTGTTGAAGCCGAGGCGGTTGATGACGGCGTTGTCGTCGGCGAGGCGGAAGATGCGGGGGCGCGGGTTGCCGGTCTGGGGGAGCGGGGTGAGGGTTCCGACCTCGACGAAGCCGAAGCCTAGCCCAAGCATCTGGCGCCAGACCCGGGCATCCTTGTCGAAGCCGGCGGCGAGCCCGATGGGCGAAGGGAAGGCGAGGCCGGCAAAGCGGGTCTCGAGGCTTGGGTCCCGGCCTGGGCCAGAGCCGGGCGGCAGGGCCTCGAGGGCCTTCAGGGTGAGTCCGTGCGCCGATTCCGGATCGAGCCTGAACAGCAAGGGGCGGATGGCGCGAAACATCAGGCCTGCTTTACCGCCCGGTGGGCGAAATGGAAGGGGAGCGGGGCCGGGTGCTCGGGCAGCCTGTGCCCGAGGGGTGTGGGGCAAGAGGCATGCCGGTGAGGCCAGCCGCAGCCGGCTTCTGGCATCGGCATAAAGATTCTTGACAGTTTGCGGACCGGCACTTGCCGCAATCCCTTGATTCCCTTCAGTCGGCCGCTTGGCACGCGTTTTGCTTGACATACCGCACGGTAAATGCCGTCAATTTCAACGGAGGGCTTCATAATGCGTAATATCTTCGCAATGCAGGCTGGTGCGATTGCGCTTGCGGCAACGTTTCTGGGCGCGCCGGCCTATGCCGACAGCTGTGTCGGCAACTGTGGCATTGCTGCGCCGAACGGGGTCGTGACGGCTCCGCCGGAATATGGTCCGGCGTATCGCTATGTGAGCACGTCCGGCGGCGTGGCCGGTGCGGGCCAGCTGCCGAATATCGGCGGGACGAACGGCTCTCTCTACACCTCGTCCGCCTTTACCGCCGAAGCCGGGGATGAGCTGGTGTTCTATTTCAACTTCATCACGGCGGACGGCACGGGCTCGTTCCCGGACTATGCGTGGGCGGGGCTGAACAGCGACGAACTTCTGCCGCTGTTCACGGCGCGGACGGTTGCCGGCAACGGTGACACGGTGCCGGGCTTCGGGCTTCCCGGCCTTGCGCCCGGCGTGGTGCTGAGCCCTGCAAGCACGCCCATCATCCCGGGCGGGCCGGTTTGGGACCAGCTGGGTTCCAGCAGCGGCGGCTGCTTCGGCGGCCCCGGCCAGGGTTGCGGCTACACCGGCTGGATCAAGTCGACCTACACGATTCCGGTGGCCGGCGAGTATACGCTGCTGTTCGGCGCGTCCAACTTCGGTGATGCCATCGTGGACACCGGGCTTGCCTTTTCGGGCATCGTTCTGGACGGCGTTGTGATCGACCCGCCGGTGGTTCCCGAGCCTGCGACCTGGGCGATGATGATCGCTGGCTTCGGGCTGGTGGGCGCGGCGATGCGGCGGCGTGCGATGGCAATTGTCTGAGACTGGCGCCTGACACCGGTCTCGCC
>JBGTBK010000345.1:0-4945 GCA_041749355.1 Sandaracinobacter sp.
GGCCGCGGCGGACGCCGTCGCCTGTTCGATGCCGAAGCGCTCCGCCTCGTGCTGCTCCGCCTGATCGCCGACGAACCCCGCCACGGCTATGAGCTGATCCGGGCCATCGAGGAGCTGACCGGCGGCGCCTATGCGCCGAGCCCGGGCGTCGTCTACCCGACCCTCAGCCTGCTAGCCGAGCTTGGCCACATTGCCGAGACCGAGGCCGAAGGCGCCCGCAAGCGCTTCGCCGCCACGCCAGAGGGCCTCGCCCATCTGGAAGCCAATGCCGAGGCAGCCGAAGCCGCAATGGCCCGGCTGAAAGCCCTTGCCGGCCCGGCGGACCAGGTCGATCCGGCTCCGCTCAAGCGCGCAATGGCCAATCTCGGCGCGGTGCTCGAGGCGCAGTTGCGGCAGGAGGGGGTCGACAGGACCCGCCTTCTGGAGATCGCGGCCCTGATCGACGAGGCATCCTCGAAGATCGAGCGCCTCTGACGCAAGCGCCGGTTTTACCCGGTCCAGCCCGTCGCACCCCATGGGCGCGGCGGGCTTTTCGCTTGTCTTCCTGTGCCAGCCGGGGTTGAAGCCCAACGATGACAGATCACCGCCCCCTGCGCGACGCCTTCGGCTGCTTTGCAACCGGCATCACCATCGTCACCAGCTTCGACGAGGAGCGCCGCCCCGTCGGCTTCACCGCCAACAGCTTCACCTCCGTCTCGCTCGATCCGCCCCTGTTGCTGGTTTGCCCCGGCAAGTCCGCGTCCAGCCTGCCGGCGATTCGCAAGACCGGGCTGTTCGGGGTGAGCGTGCTGTCGGCCGGCCAGAGGGCTGTCGCCGAGCGCTTTGCCATGCGCGGCGTCGACCGCTTTGCCGAAGGCGAGTGGGTGGAGTCGGAATCGGGCGTGCTGCTGCTGGAAGGCGCCTGCGCGAACTTCGCCTGCACGCTGCACCAGGACATCGACGCCGGGGACCACCAGCTGCTGCTGGGCCATATCGACAGCTTCCGCTCGTCGTTCGACCGCCAGCCGCTGATGTATCTGAAGGGCGCCTACTGGGAGCGGGATTGAGGGCTGTCATCTGTCCTCACGGGCGAAGCCCTCCGGACGGGGCGCCGCACTGGCGGCGGCGCGCGGTCGCGGTTCAGCCAGGGGCTGACCTTCGGTTCGCGGACCTTCGGTCCGATTCAGGCTTCCGCCGGTTTCGGCGCCGGCTTGCCCAGCGCGACCACCATCCCCACCAGCGCCAGAACGCAGCCGGCAATCGCCATCCCCGTCCAGTGGAAATCCTCCACCACGGTGGAAATCGCCATTGCGATGATGGGGATCAGCACGCCCGTCCACGCCGCCTCGGCCGGGCCCAGCTGCCGCACCAGATCGAAATAGATCGCAAAGGCGAGCGCGCTGGCAACCACCCCCAGATAGAGGAAGCCCAGCCAATAGCCCGGTGCCGGATCGAACTGCGGCGGGCCTGCAACGATTCCCGCCACAAGCGCGTTGATCGCAGCCCCGATCAGCATCGCCCAGCCCAGCCCCGTGATCGGCGGAAAGGTCAGCGCCCTGGGGCTCGCCTGCATCACGTTCGCGACGCTTGCCGACAGGATTCCCGCCACCACGAGGCTCAGCCCCAGCACGGTGTCGGCCCTGCTGCCGGGCAGGGACAATTGCTGCACGAACAGCAGGCCAACCCCGGCAATCCCCAGCGCCGAACCAAGCGCGAAGCGGGCCGTGATCCGCCGACCGAGGAAGGCCCAGGCCAGGATCGCGTTCGGCACCATCAGCAGCGCGAAGGCAACCGCCGGAATCCCTGAAGGAATATAGAGCTCCGAGCGATAGACGAAGTTGAAATTCAGCACGAACTGGAACAGCCCCAGCAGCAGCAGGAAGGGCAGGGCGGCGCGCGGCACAGTCAGCGGCAGCCCCTTCAGGGCGCACCAGGCGAGCAACGCGACCCCACCGGTTGCAAAGCGATAAGTGACCGACCAGCTGGGGTTCACGGTTCCCAGCTGGAATTTGATCACGATCCAGGTCGTGCTCCAGATCAGCACGACAGCAAGGAACTGGAGGATTGCGCGCCCGGTCATCCCAGCCGCACGATCGCGGCCGCAAGCGCATCGATGGCAGCCGGATCCTGGTCCCAGCGGACCACGAAGCGCGCCGCTTCCGGGCCGGCCAGCTCCCAGTCATAGAATCCGAAGCCCTCGGCCCTCAGCTGCTCGCGCTCGGCCTGCGTCAGGCGCAGAAACACCTCGTTCGCCTCGATCGGATAGAGCAGCCTGCCGGCCGCAGCCGCGCCAATTGCGCGCGCCCCGGCGTTCGACCCCCGGGCATTCTCCAGCCAGCGCCCGCCCTCGATCATTGCGAGCAGCTGGGCGGCGGCAAATCGGCCCTTGCTCGGCATCAGCCCGGCCCGCTTGCGCCGCACCGGAATGCTGTCGGCCAGCTTGGGATCGAACAGCAGCAGCGCCTCGGCCGCCATTCCGCCATTCTTGATGCAGCCGAACGACAGGATGTCCACACCCGCCCGCCAGGTCACATCGGCCGGTGCACAGCCCAGATGCGCCACCGCATTGGCAAAGCGCGCGCCGTCCATGTGCACCGCAAGCCCCTGCGCCTTCGCCCAGCCCGAAAGCGCCGCAACCTCGGCCGGAGAATAGACCGTGCCGCATTCGGTTGCCTGCGTCAGGCTGAGTGCGGCTGCCTGCACCTGGTGCACATCGCCCCGGCGGCGGGCAGCGGCCGCCGTCAGCGCCTCCACCGTCAGCTTGCCGGCAGGGGAGGGCACCAGCATCAGGCTTGCGCCCCCGGTGTAGAAGCCCACCGCACCGGCCTCGTCGACATCGACATGCGCCTCGGCATGGCACCAGACCCCGCCATAGGGCGGCACGCAGGCGGCAAGCCCCAGCGCATTGGCGGCCGTGCCCGATGGCACTGCAAAGGCCCGGGTGGGCGTTTCGAACAGGTCGGAGAAGTCCGCATCCAGCGCTTGCGACCAGTCGTCGCCGTCATAGCCGCGCGGCTGCGGGCCGGCGGCTGCCAGCACGGCCTCCAGGATGGCGGGGTGAACGCCGGCGGCATTGTCGGAAAGAAAGTCCATGGGCGCAGCCTCTAGCAGCCACCCCGCGCAAGGCCATGCGCCATTTTGCGCAGGGTCGCAGGCGGGGGGAGGCTATTCGTAGCTGTCGGGAACCCAGTCGCCCTCGGCCGGATCCGAAAAGCGGGTGTACTCGCGCTGGAACACCAGCGGAACCGTGCCGGTCGCGCCGTGCCGCTGCTTGGCAACGATCACCTCGGCCCGGCCCCGCAGCCGGTCGGCCCGTTCCAGCCACTGCTGGAACTTCTCGCTGCCGTCCTCGGGCTTCTTGCCCTCGTGATAATATTCCTCGCGGAACACGAACAGCACGATGTCGGCGTCCTGCTCGATGGTGCCGGATTCGCGAAGGTCGCTCAGCTGCGGGCGCTTGTCCTCGCGGTTTTCCACCTGCCGGCTCAGCTGCGACAGCGCGATCACCGGAATGTCGAGCTCCTTGGCCAGCGTCTTCAGGCCTCGCGTCACTTCCGAGATTTCTGCGACCCGGTTCTCGGAGGCGTTGCGCGCCGTTCCCTGCAGCAGCTGCAGATAGTCGACCACGATGAGCCCGATCTTCTTCTGCCGCTTCAGCCGCCGCGCACGCGCCCGCATGGCCGCAATCGAAAGGGCGGGCGTGTCGTCGATGTAGAGCGGCAGATCGTACAGCTCCTCGGCCGCGCGGGCCAGTTCGTTGAACTCGGCCTGGTTGATCTTGCCCATGCGCAGATTCTCGGAATTGATCTTCGACTGCTCGGCAAGAATCCGGTTGGCGAGCTGGTCGGCCGACATTTCCAGGCTGAAGAAGGCAACCGGCGCACCTGTGGTGGCCGTGATCCCGTCGCGCAGGTCGTGCTTGAAGCGAAGCGCGGTTGAAAAGGCGATGTTGGTTGCAAGCGCGGTCTTCCCCATGGCCGGCCGGCCGGCAAGGATCACGAGGTCGCTGTTGTGCAGGCCGCCGATCTTGTTGTTCAGCCCGGTGAGGCCGGTGGTAAGGCCGGACAGATGCCCGCCCGATTTCATTGCCTTGGCCGCCATGCCGACGGCCTTCTTGGCAGCGCCTGCGAAGTCCACGGTGGCGCCGGCCACCTCGCCCGATTCGGCCACCTTGTAGAGCGCTTCCTCGGCCGCCTCGATCTGCTTCATCGGCGCCACTTCGCCCGACGTGTCAGTCGCGGCCTGCACCAGCTCGGCCCCCACCACCACCAGCGCCCTCAGCAGGGCAAGGTCATAGATCTGCTGCCCGCAGTCGCGCGCGGCGATCACCACGGTCGGGTCCTCCGTCAAACGCAACAGATAGGCCGGGCCACCGAGCTCGGCGAGCGCGGGGTCACTGTCGAACAGCGGCCGCAGCGTGATCGGGTTTGCGACCATGTTGAGGTCGGCAAGCCGCCGGATCTGGCCGAAGATCCGCCCGTGCAGCGGCTCGTAGAAATGCTCGTCCCGCAGCTGGAGGGTGACTTCCTCCAGCATCCGGTTCTCGATCATCAACGCGCCAAGCAGGGCCTTCTCGGCCTCGATGTTGAAAGGCAGGCGCTGCTGGGGGGCAGCCGGTTCGATGACGGAGAGGGTGGGGATGGATGCCATGGGCCGACCGCAATGCGCCCTTTGCCCGCCATGTGGAAGGGCGCCAGCCTGTGGATAACGGGGACGAACGACGAAATGCGGTCCGTCTGCGACGGCCCGCCTAGAAGCCGAGCCGCCAGCTGAAGGCCGCGCCTGTGTCGCCAACCCCGCGAATGTTGCCCGCATCTGCCCGGTGGAAGGCGGCAAGCGACAGAGGGGCACCCAGCAGTGCGGTGTCGAACCCAAGCTCGATCACCGATTCGCGGGCCGTGGCCGCGGCCTCCAGCGGGGTGCCGTTTGCCAGCCGGAAGCGCCCGCCAGTCACGGCAAGCGGCTG
>JBGTBK010000346.1:0-2510 GCA_041749355.1 Sandaracinobacter sp.
CCGGGCGGCCTGCTCGAGCTGCTGTCGGTGAGCGGGGTGCCGCTCGATGATGTGGTGCGGGCGTCGGGGCTGCCGGTGGCGGACGTGCAGGCGATGCTGTCGGACCTCGAGATCGAGGGTCGGGTGGTGCGGCTTGCCGGCGGGCGGGTCGCTCGGGTGTCGCAGGTGGATGGCGGCTAGGTTGCGTTGAAGCGGGCTCGCCGTCTATGCGGCTGGCCCCGGAGAAGGACGGACATGGATCTCGTTATTGTCGAATCGCCGGCCAAGGCCCGGACGATCGAAGGCTATCTGGGAGCTGGCACCAAGGTGCTCGCGAGCTTCGGCCATGTCCGCGACCTGCCGGCATCTGACGGGAGCGTCGACCCCGAGCAGGATTTCGCGATGCGCTGGGAGGTTTCGGCCGACCGGACGAAGCAGCTGAAGGCGATCACCGACGCGGCAAAGCAGGCGACCCGGGTGGTGCTTGCGACCGACCCCGACCGCGAGGGCGAGGCGATTTCCTGGCACCTGGCCGAAGTGCTGCGCGCCAAGAAGGCGGTGCCGAAGGGCGGCCTGACCCGCATCACCTTCAATGCGATCACCAAGGATGCCGTGCGCACCGCAATGGCAGCCCCGCGCGACATCGACCAGCCGCTGGTTGACGCCTATCTGGCGCGCCGCGCGCTCGACTATCTGGTGGGCTTCACGCTGAGCCCTGTTCTGTGGCGGAAGCTGCCGGGCGCCAAGAGCGCGGGGCGGGTGCAATCTGTTGCGCTGCGGCTGATCGTGGAGCGCGAGCGCGAGATCGAGGCCTTCACACCACAGGAATATTGGACGGTCGAGGCGACGATGAAGGCGGCGTCTGGCCACCAGTTCGCTGCGCGACTGACGGCGCTGAAGGGCAAGAAGCTCGACAAGTTCGCGCTGGGCAACGAGGCGGCGGCCGAGGCTGCGCGGGCGACGGTGGAGGCTGCGAGCTTTTCGGTG
This sequence comes from Sandaracinobacter sp., assembly GCA_041749355.1. GTDB lineage: Bacteria > Pseudomonadota > Alphaproteobacteria > Sphingomonadales > Sphingomonadaceae > Sandaracinobacteroides. The sequence goes on from JBGTBK010000346.1 coordinate 967, forward strand.
TCTGCGGTCGACCTGAAGACTGTGGTGCGCAACCCCTCGCCGCCCTTCACCACCTCGACCTTGCAGCAGGAAGCCTCGCGCAAGCTGGGGCTTGGCGCGCAGCAGACGATGCGGACCGCCCAGGCGCTGTATGAGGCCGGGCACATCACCTATATGCGGACCGACGGGGTGGCGATGGATGGCAGCGCCATCGCCCGTGCGCGGGACGTTGTGATGGAGCGCTACGGCAAGGATTATGTGCCGGAAAAGCCACGATTTTATTCGGTAAAGGCCAAGAATGCGCAAGAGGCGCATGAGGCGATCCGGCCGACCGATTTTGCGCGCACGGCAGGTGCCCTTGGCCTGTCGGACATGGATGCGCGGCTCTATGACCTGATCTGGAAGCGGGCGATCGCGTCGCAGATGGCATCGGCCCAGCTGGAGCGCACGACGGTGGATCTGCTGGCAGACGACGGCAGTGCAGAGCTTCGCGCGACCGGGACCGTGGTGGTGTTCCCGGGGTTCCTGACGCTCTATGCGGAAGGGACAGACGACCTGGAAGATGAGGACGGCGCGCGTCTTCCGAAGCTGCTGGCGGGCGAACGACCGCAATGCCAAGGCGTGGAGAAGTCCCAGCACTTCACCCAGCCGCCTCCGCGCTATTCCGAGGCGAGCCTGGTGAAGCGGATGGAGGAGCTGGGGATCGGCCGGCCTTCGACCTATGCGTCGATCATCCAGGTGCTGAAGGACCGCGACTATGTGGTGCTGGAGCAGAAGCGCTTCCGCCCGCAGGAGAAGGGTCGGCTGGTGACGGCCTTCCTGGAGCGCTTCTTCGAGCGCTATGTGGGCTATGATTTCACGGCGGGGCTGGAAGGCAAGCTGGACGATATCTCGGCTGGCGAAGCCGAGTATCTGGAGGTGCTTCGCGACTTCTGGGCGGACTTCAAGCCGCGCACCACCGATGTGATGGGGCAGAGCCCCATGGACGTGGAAAAGGCGCTGGACGAATATCTGGGCGACCATCTGTTCCCGCCGCGCGCCGATGGCGCCGACCCGCGAACCTGCCCCAGCTGTGATGGCGGGCGGCTTGCGCTGAAGGTGGGCAAGTTCGGGCCCTTCATTTCCTGCTCCAACTATCCGGAGTGTCGTTTCACCCGGCAGTTTGCCGGTGCCAATGGCGAGGACGCAGGGCCGCAGAATCTGGGGACCGACCCGGCAACAGGGCTGCCGGTGGAGGCCAAGACCGGCCGGTTCGGGCGCTACGTGCAATCGGGCGAGAAGCGCACCACCATCCCGAAGGATGTGGGCGATCTGGTCCTGGAGGTGGCGCTGAAGCTGCTGAGCCTGCCGCGCGAGGTTGGGCTGCATCCCGAGACGGGGTTGCCGATCGTGGCGAATCTTGGCCGCTATGGCCCCTATCTGCTGCACGACGGGAAATATGCGAACCTGAAGGAAACCGCCGAGCTGTTCGAGATCGGGATGAACGCGGCTGTCGTGAAGCTCGCCGAGCCCAAGGGCGGGCGGGGCCAGCGCACGCCCGCCGAGCCGCTGGCGCTGCTGGGCCA
>JBGTBK010000347.1:0-8541 GCA_041749355.1 Sandaracinobacter sp.
CGCTGATGTGGCCCGGGGCGGCCGCCGCGCAGGAGCCTGGGCCTCCGGCTGCGGCCCCCGCGATGCCCGACCCGATGGTGGAGTTCGAAGCCGACCGGCTGGAGTATGACGAGAATCTGGATGTCGTGACCGCCACCGGCAATGTGCTGGTGCGCCGTGACGAACAGCGGCTGACAGCGGATACTGTGGTGTTCGACCGCCGGTCTGGCAAGGTTTCGGCTAGCGGCAATGTGCTGCTGGTGAGCAGCGACGGGACGCGGGCGGTGGCCGACGGGTTCGAGCTGACCGACACGCTGCGCGACGGGGCGGTGGACAATATCCTTGTCATTCTGGTCGATGGCAGCCGCCTTGCAGCGCATGACGGCGTGCGGGCGGACAATCGCTCGACGCTGAACCAGGCGACCTATTCGCCCTGCAAGGTGGTGGATGATGCCGGCTGCCCGCAGAAGCCGGTCTGGCAGCTGAAGGCCGTGCGCGTTGTGCACGATCCGGTGCGCGGCCGTGTGTATTACACGGGCGCGCGGCTGGAGATGTTCGGGGTTCCGGTGATGGTGCTGCCCAAGCTGTCGCATCCCGATGGCGTGGGCCGCAACCAGTCGGGCCTGCTGGCGCCGGACCTGCGCGTCTCGCGCGAGCTGGGCGGCGAAATCCGCATTCCCTATTTCTGGTCGATCGCGCCAGATCGAGACCTGACGCTGACCGGCAACATCTACACCAATGTCGCGCCCTTGCTGGGGGTCGAGTATCGGCAGTTGCTGGAGGGCGGGCCGATCCGGCTGGGGCTGATGGCGACCTATGCCAAGGGCCAGAGCGTCGATCCGGTGACGGGCGACATCGTGACGACGTCGGAGCGGTTTCGGGGTGCGTTCGACGGGGCGGGCCAGATCCAGCATGGGGCGGGCTGGCGGTCGAGCTTTGCGGCGCGCCTGACCAACGACGACAACTTCCTTGGCCGCTATCAGGTGAGCCTGGATAACCGGTTGCGCACCACCTATGCGCTGGAGCGGTTCGAGACCGACCGCTATTTCTCGGTGCGGGGCTGGGCGTTCCAGGATCTGTCGCCCGGTTCAGACGACGATCGCGTTCCGATTGCGCTTCCGCTGGTGGACCTTCTGTGGCGGCTTCCGTCGCAGCCGGCCGGCGGGCGGGTGACCGTGCAGATGAACAGCCTTGGCCTGTATCGGCGCGAGGGTCAGTCGATGGCGCGGGCGCTTGCCTCGGCCCAGTGGGAGCGCAGCCTGCTGACGCCGCTGGGGCAACGGGTGACGCTGACCGGCCTGATCCGCGGTGATATCTATACCAGCAGCGACGGGGCGCTTGCCGACAGCCCGCTTTATGCCGGCGACGACGGTTGGACGGCGCGCCTGATCCCGCTGGCCGCAGTCGATGTCGAGTGGCCCTTTGCTGGCCCGCTTTTCGGCGGTGTGCAGACCCTTTCGCCCAGGGTGCAGATGGTGGCGAGCCATGCGACCGCGAACAGTGGCATTCCGAACGAGGACAGCCGGGCGGTCGATCTGGAGGAATCCAACCTGTTCGCGCTGAACCGCTTTCCGGGCTTCGACCGGTGGGAGGGTGGCGCCCGGATCACCTATGGGGCGGACTGGCGCTGGGCCCGGCCCGGGCTGTTGGTGAATGCGCAGATGGGCCAATCCTATCGGCTTGATGGCAACAGCGACCTGTTCCCGGAAGGGACAGGCCTGTCTGGGCGGCTTTCGGATTTCGTCGGGCGGGCGTCGGTCCGCTTCGGGCGCTACCTGGAAGTGACGCAGCGGTTGCGGCTGGACAAGGACAGCCTGGCGATCCGGCGCAATGAGACCGATGTGGCGGTGGGCAGCCGGCAGACGTTCCTGTCTGTCGGCTATCTGAAATACAATCGGAACATCGCGCTCGAGGATCTGACCGATCATGAGGAGGTGCGCGCTGGTGGACGGGTGGCCATCGGGCGCTATTGGGCGGTGTTCGGTTCGGCCGTCGTGGACCTGACCTCGACCGCGGAGGACCCGCTGACAACCAATGACGGCTGGCAGCCGATCCGGGCCCGGCTTGGGGTGAGCTACACCGACGAATGTTTCAACATCGGGCTGACCTGGAAGCGCAACTATGTCGACAACCCCAATGCGCGGCAGGGCAACACCATCTTGTTCACGCTTGCGCTGCGGAACCTGGGGTAGCGCAAGACCACATTCGCGGCTTTCAGCGCGGGTTCACACGTTCGGGGGCATTGGCTGGGCCATTGGCGCTGGCATGCGCTGAGTCGCTGGTCTATGCGGCTCGCTTGGAATGGTTGATCGGGAATATTTGGCCCAGATGACGAGACTTTCGCGGACGGGGCTGTGGCCTTCATTTCGGGCCCGGCCCTTTTTTGCCCTGGTTGCCGTGGCGATGGCCCTTGCAGCGGCATCTGCGGCGGACTCTGCGGATGCCCAGCAGGTTGCGGGCACGCAGAACGCTTCGCAGCGGCAGGCTGCAGCGCTGCAACTGCCAGACCTGACGGTCTATGGGACGGTTGACCCCAATGTCCGCAAGGCAACTGCGATCGTGAATGGCGACATCATCACCGACACCGATGTCGACCACCGGCTGGCGCTTGTGCTGATCGCAAACGGGGGCAAGATCTCGCCCGAGGAGCGCGACGTGCTGCGGTTGCAGGTGCTCCGCAACCTGATCGACGAGAAGCTGCAGATCCAGGAAGCCGCCGAGAATGAGGTGAGCGTGCCGGATGGCGAAGTCGAGCAGGCCTATGGCCGGGTGGCAGCGAATTTCCGCCAGTCCAGGGAGGCGTTCGAACAGTTCCTCCTGAGCAACGGGTCCTCGCCGTCGTCGATCAAGCAGCAGATCCGCGGCGAGTTGGCCTGGAGCCGGCTGTTGCGGCGGCGGGTGGAGCCCTTCATCAATGTCGGCGACGACGAGGTGCAGGCGGTGATTCGCAAGCTGGAGGAATCCAAGGGCAAGGACGAGTTCCGGGTCGGCGAAATCTTCCTGTCGGCGACGCCCGAGACGCTGGACGGCGTGATGACGGACGCCCGCCGGATTGTGGAGCAGGTGCGGGCCGGCGCGAGCTTCGTTGCCTATGCGCGGCAGTTTTCCGAGGCCTCGACTGCGGCATTGGGCGGGGACCTTGGCTGGGTCAGGGCCGAGCAGTTGTCGCCGGCGCTGCAGGGGATCGTTGCGTCGCTGCCCAGGGGCTCGGTTTCCGATCCCGTTCCGGTGCCGGGTGGGGTGAACATCATTGCGCTGGTGGACAAGCGGCAGGTGCTTTCGGCCGACCCATCCAATGCCGTGCTGAGCCTGAAGCAGATGACGCTGACGCTGCCGCCGGACGTGACCGAGGCGCAGGCACGCAAGATGGCTGCCGACATGCAGGCCAGCACGCGCAACATGGGCGGATGCGGCCGGGCCGAGGCGGTTGCCAAGAGCATCGGGGCCGAGATCGTTACGAACGACCAGCTGCGCATGGGCGACCTGCCGCCACAACTTCAGCAGATCCTTGGGCAGATGACAGTCGGGGCTGCGACCCCTCCGTTCGGCTCGGCGCAGGATGGGCTGAGGGTGCTCGTGCTGTGCGGACGCGACGATCCCCCTGCGTCTGCGGGGTTGCCGAGCTTCGACCAGGTCTATGGGCAGATGAACGATGCAAGGGTGAACAGCGCGGCGCGGCGGTACCTGCGGGACCTTCGGCGCGACGCGGTCATCGACTACCGCTGATATGGTGGCCCCAGCTTCAGCCGGTGGCGCAGGTCCCACGGCTCCGCTGGCTGTTTCGCTCGGCGATCCGGCCGGGGTAGGCCCGGAGGTGATTGCCAAGGCCTGGGCCGTGCGCGCGGCCCATCTGCTGCCGCCATTCTTCGCGATCGGGGACAGGCGGAGTCTGGAGGCCGTGTGGAATGGGCCGATCGTGCAGATCACCCATCCAAACGAGGCGATGCAGCTGTTCGAGGAGGCCTTGCCGCTGCTGCAGGTGGACGATCCGGGTGAAATCGAGCCGGGCGTTCCGAACCTTGCCGGCGCGCGCTGTGCACTGGATTCGGTGGAGCTTGCAGTCGGACTTGCGCGATCGGGAGCAGCCGGCGGGCTTGTGACAGGGCCTGTTGCGAAGGCGCAGCTCTATGCGATCGGCTTCCGCCACCCGGGCCAGACCGAGTTCGTTGCCGAGCGTTGCGGGGTTGCAGCCGAGAATGTGGCAATGATGATGGTTGGCCCTGATCTTCGGACCGTGCCGGTGACGATCCACCGGCCGCTTGCGAAGGTTTCCGAAGGGCTTACGATCGAGTTGATCCTGAGCCGGGCCCGCACGGTTGCGCGCGGGCTGGTGCGCGATTTCGGGATCATTGCGCCCCGGCTGGCGGTTGCTGGCCTTAACCCGCATGCCGGGGAAGGCGGGACGATGGGTCGCGAGGAGCTCGACGTGATCCAGCCGGCGATCGCGCAGCTTCGCGAGGAAGGGATCGATGCGACGGGCCCGCATTCGCCGGATGCGATGTTCCATGCGGGCGCCAGGGCGGGCTATGATGCAGCCATCTGCATGTACCATGATCAGGCGCTTATCCCGTTGAAGACGCTGTATTTCGATACGGGCGTGAACATGACGCTGGGGTTGCCCGTGCTGCGCACGTCGCCGGACCATGGAACTGCCTTCGGGATTGCCGGGCGGGGCGAGGCGAACCCGCGGGCCATGATTGCAGCGATCGCGCTTGCCGGCCAATGCGCGCGGACGCGCTTGCTGGCGCAGACGGCTTGAGCAGCGTTTCTTGAGGGGGGATGTAGCAGCTGCCGTTTCGGCGCTGCCGCCGCTGCGGGACGAGATTGCTGCTGCCGGGCTGAGGGCGGACAAGGCGCTCGGGCAGAACTTCCTGCTGGATCTCAATCTGCTGGACCGGATCGTGCGTGGCATCGGGCTTGCGCCCGGCGAGCGGGTTTACGAGGTGGGGCCCGGGCCGGGCGGGCTGACGCGGGCGTTGCTGAAGGCCGGGGCGCAGGTGGTTGCCGTGGAGCGCGACGCGCGGGCGCTGCCGATCCTGGAGCGGCTGGCAGCGGTTTCGGGTGGTGCGCTGGCTGTTGTGCAGGGGGATGCGCTGCAGGTGGACGGGGCAGTGCTTGCAGGGGAAGGGGCGCATATTGCCGCGAATCTGCCCTACAATATCGGGACCGTTCTGCTGACCCGCTGGCTGACGCTGGACCCTTGGCCGGGCTGGTGGAAATCGGCGACGCTGATGTTCCAGAAGGAAGTGGCCGAGCGGATCGTCGCGGAGCCGGGAAGTGGGGCTTATGGCCGGCTTGCCGTGTTGGCCCAGCACCGGACGAGGGCGCGGATCGACATGGTGCTGCCGGCCCGTGCCTTCACGCCGGCGCCGCGGGTGGACAGTGCCGTGGTGCAGCTGGTGCCGCGCACGCCCGAGACGCCCGAGCTGGAGGTTCCGATCAAGGTGCTGGAACGGGTGACGGCTGCGGCCTTCGGGCAGCGGCGAAAGATGCTGCGGCAGAGCCTGAAAGGGCTGCCAGGTGCGCTGGACGCGCTGGAGGTGTTGGGCATCGATTCCGCGCGGCGGGCGGAGACGCTCGCGGTCAACGACTTTGTGCGGATCGCACGGGCGCTGCCCTCAGGCCCTGCAGATAGTTGAGCTGGATGCGCAGCGGCGTGACCCCTTCGATCCCGACATTGACGGCCTGCACCTTTGGCTTCGACAGGCCGAGTTTCGGGTTTCGGGAGAAGCCCGCGCCGTCGCGGAACGGGCCGAGCTTGCCGTTGGAATCGCGGTCGTGAAGGGCAACGACGATATGGTCGCCGGGCGTCGGGATTGGCGCGCAGACCGTCATCTCGCCCTGCGGCGTGACCCTGGTGTCGAGGCGCTGGACATAGCGGGCGGGTGCGAGGAAGTCGGCTTCGTTTGCGGGGTAGATGGCAATGCGAAGATTGCCGACGCGGTCCTTGAAGCCATGCACGGTGACGAGCGCGGCAGGGCCTTGCGCGCCTGGTGCGCAGGCATCGGCCAGACCCAGAACGGCTGCTGCAAGAAGTGCGAAAGCGGCGACCATTCGGTTCGGCTAGCGCAAAGGGCCACAGGGCGGAAGCGGCAATGGCGCTTGGCCGATGGGGCTGCTAAGGCGAGCACGCCATGGCGCTTCTGACGGCTGTCGACCGATATCTCTTCCGGCTGATCATCGTGCCGCTTGTCGGCACGCTGGTGATTGCCGCCATGCTGCTTCTTCTGGAGAAGATGCTGAACCTGTTCGACTTCGTCGTGAACGAGGGCGGCCCGGTGAGCGTGGTGTGGCGGATGCTGGGCAATCTGATCCCGGAATATCTGTCGCTTGGGATTCCGATCGGGGTGACGCTGGGTATCCTGCTGGGCTTCCGGCGGCTTGCCATGTCGTCGGAGCTTGATGCGCTGAACTCGGTCGGTGTCGGCTATGGCCGGATGCTGCGCGTGCCCTACATGCTGGCAGCCGTGTTCGCGGTGCTGAACTTCGGAATCGTCGGCTATCTGCAGCCCTATTCGCGCTATGCCTATGAGGGGCTTCGGTTCGAGCTGCGCTCGGGCGCGCTTGGCGCCAGCATCAAGGTGGGCGAGTTCACCCGGATTGCCGAGCGCACAACCTTGCGGGTGGAACAGAGCTTCGACCGCGGCGCCGATCTGCGCGGCGTGTTCGTGCGGGCAGCCCAGGCCGATGGGCGGAGCCTTGCCGTTTCGGCTGCACGGGGCCAGTTCTTGATCACCGACGACCCGGACATCATCATCCTGCGGCTGATGAACGGCACGTTGGTGCATGATGCGCCGGGCGCGGCTGCCCCCAGGGTGCTCACCTTCGTGCAGCATGATCTGCCGATCGACCTGCCGGCCATGGCGAGCTTTCGCACCCGCGGATCGGAAAATCTGGAGCGGACCCTGCCCGAGCTGTGGCAGACCATGACCGACGACAGCGTGGCCGACGCCGACCGGCAGAAGGCGGCGGCAGCCTTCCACCGGCGCACGGTGCAGTGGGTGGTGATGTTCGTGCTGCCGCTGCTGGCGGTGGCACTTGCAGTCCCGCCCAAGCGTTCGACATCGGCGATCGGGGTGTTCCTGTCGGTGGTGATCCTGGTGACCTACCACAAGATCTCGGAATATGGGGAGCGCATGGGTTCGATCGGGCGGATTGATCCGTTCCTGTCGCAGTGGGTTCCCTTCGCGCTGTTCACCGCCCTGTGCTTCTGGTTCTATCATGTGCTGGCCCACCAGCCCGGTGGCCAGCCGATCGGGGCGCTGGACCGGCTGTTCGGCAAGATCGGCGGGCTGTTCAAGAAGCTGCGCAAGCCCGCCGCGAAGATCGGGCTTGTGCCCGATGATCTTGGCGCCGAGCCGCAGCCGGCCGAGTGATGCTCGCCCGCCTGTTCCCGTCGCGCACGCTGGCGCTTTACACGTCGCGGATGTTCGTGGCTCGGACCTTTGCCTTTCTGGCGGGGCTTACGCTGATCCTGATGACGCTGGACCTGCTCGGAGAGTCGGCACGGATTCTTGCGGTTCCGGGCAATGGCGAGGCCGAGATCTGGAAATATGTGAGCGTCAGGATGCCGCAGATCATTGCGCTTTTCCTGCCCTTTTCGGTTCTGCTCGCGTCGCTGTTGACGTTCATGACGCTGAACCAGAACAGCGAAATCACGATCTTCAAGGCGGCCGGGATCAGCGCGCACCAGATTCTGGCGCCGCTGATGTTGGCTGGGCTGGTGATTGCGGTTCTGAACTTCGCTTTCAACGAGCGGTTCCTGGTGCGGGCGAACTATGAGTATGACCGGTGGAAGGCGGCCGAATACAAGCCGCTGCCGCCCGAGAACCGGTCGGGCCGGGAGGTGTGGGTGCGGGCCGGCGCCGACCTGTGGCATGTGCAGGCGGTGGAAGGGGAGGGCGAGCAGACCCTTCTGAAGGATGTGACGGTCTATGACCGGGAAGAGGACCGGCTGGTCGAGATCGTGCGCGCGGCCGAAGCCCAGCCCAACGGGCGGGGCTGGACGCTGAGCATGGTGCGCCGCTTCGAGGTTGCGAACGGGCGGCAGGACATGTTGCCGAAGCTGAACCTGATTTCGACTGCGACGCCGCAGCAGTTCACGACGCTGAGCGTGAACGCCGACCATCTGCCGATCTGGGAGCTGGTCCCGGCAATCCGGGCGCTGGATGCGGCCGGCAAGCCGACCGACCAGCTGGTTGCCAAGCTGAACCACAAGATTTCGGGGCCGCTTTCGGCCGTGCTGATGCCGCTGCTGGGGGCGGTTGCCGCCTTCGGGCTGGCGCGGTCTGGCAAGCTGTTCGTTCGGGCGGTGGCCGGCCTTGCGCTGGGCTTTGCCTTTTTCGTGGCTGACAATTTCGCGATGGCAATGGCGGACTTCGGCACCTATCCGCCCTGGGCGGCCGCCTGGGCGCCGTTCCTGCTGTTCCTGCTGGTGGGCGAAAGCCTGCTGTTCCGGACCGAGGAGTAGGCGAACCCTAACCCGGGCGCAGCCCGCAAGCGCGACCGCGCGCCCGGCCAAGTGGCCGGAACACGCCGCCGGAGGCGGCCAAGCCAGCAACG
>JBGTBK010000348.1:0-8253 GCA_041749355.1 Sandaracinobacter sp.
CGCGGCCGCGATCCAGATCCACCTCGTCGAGCGCAGCCAGCGCCTGCGCGCCCTCCAGGCCCAGCGCCTGCCCGGCGCCCATTGGCACGACGACCTCACAACCCTCCCCACAGACGCCCCCCTCCTCCTCGTCGCCAACGAGTTCCTCGATGCCCTGCCCATCGCCCAGTTCGAGCGGGTCGAGGACGGCTGGGTCATGCGCCGGGTGGAAGCCACCAACACAGGCGCCCGCTGGGACCGCTCCGTCGGCGCCAACCTCGCCTTCATTCCCGAATCCATCCGCAACGCTCCCGTCGGCGCCGTCCACGAGCGCAGCTTCGCAGCCGAAACGATCGCCGCCCAGGTCGGCCGCCGCCTCGCAGAGCAGGGCGGCGCTGCCCTCTTCATCGATTACGGCCACGCCGGCCCGGCGCTCGGAGACACGCTGCAGGCGCTGAAAGGCGGCCAGTTCGCCGACCCGCTCGAAACCCTGGGCGAGGCCGACATTTCCGCCCATGTCGATTTCACCGCAATCGCCCGCGCACTTGGCCCCCACGCCACCGTCCACGGCCCGCAGCCGCAGGGCATCTTCCTCGAGGCCATCGGCATCGGCCACCGCGCCGAGGCGCTGAAGGCCGTGGCCAGTCTCCAGGCCCGGGCAGAGGTCAGCGCAGCCCACGCCCGCCTCGTCTCGGTCAGCGCAATGGGCCGGCTGTTCCTAGCGCTCGCTGCCGTCGCACCCGGCTGGCCAGTGCCCGCAGGATTCCCTACATCTGCGGCATGACCATGCACGCAGACCGACTCGCCGCTCTCCGCACCCAGCTCAAGGCCCAGGGCCTCGACGGCTTCATCGTGCCCCTCACCGACGAGCATATGTCGGAATATGTGGGCGCCTACGCCCGCCGGCTGGAATGGCTCACCGGCTTCCAGGGCAGTGCCGGAAGCGCCGCGGTCCTCACCGCTGGACCCGCTGCCATCTTCGTCGACGGCCGCTACACCATCCAGGTCCGCGCCCAGGTCGATGGCGCGCTCTACGAATATCGCTCCGTCCCGTCCGAGCCCATGTCCGGCTGGCTCGCATCCAACGCACCCGCCGGCGGCCGCATCGGCTACGACCCCTGGCTCGCCACCCGCAGCTTCGTCGAACAGACCGCAAAGGCACTCGCCGCCACCGGCGCAACCCTCGTCCCGGCCGAAACCAACCCGGTCGATGCCATCTGGGCCAGCAAGCCCCAGCCGTCGGCAGCCCCCGCCGAAATCCTCGGCGACGAATTCACTGGCCGCCCGTCCGCCGACAAGCGCGCCGCGATCGCGGCAGATGCGCGCAAGGCCGGCGCCGACAGCGTCATCCTGTCCGCCCTCGATTCTATCGCCTGGGCCTTCAACATCCGCGGGCAGGACGTCTCGCGGACACCGGTCGTCCGCGCCTTCGCCCTCGTCCGCGCCGACGCGTCGGCCACCCTCTTCACCGATCCCGCCAAGATCCCGGCCGAAGTCCGCGCCCACCTCGGCCCGGACGTCTCGGTCGAACCCTATGAGGCCTTCGGCCCTGCGCTCGAGGCACTGACCGGCTCCGTCCTCCTCGATCCAGCCTGGTGCGTCGCCGCCATTTTCGAGGCGCTCGGCCGCGGCAGCGCGAAGATCATCGAGGCGCGTGACCCCTGCATCATCCCCAAAGCCGCCAAGAACGGCACCGAACAGGATGGCATGCGCGCCGCCCACATCCGCGACGGCGCCGCCATGGCCAAGTTCCTGCACAGTGTCGACACCACACCCCCGCTCGACGAGCTGGATGCCGAACGCCGCCTCGAAGGCTTCCGCCGCGAATCCAACCTGCTGAAGGACCTGTCGTTCGACAGCATCTCGGCCATCGGCCCCAACGCCGCCCTCCCCCACTACCGCTCCGAGGCCGCCACCAACCGCCCCTTCGCCGGCGAGACCTGCTACCTCATCGACAGCGGCGGCCAGTATCCCGACGGCACCACCGACATCACCCGAACCGTCGCAATAGGCACCCCAAGCGCAGAACTGCGCGACCGCTTCACCCGCGTGCTGAAGGGCCATATCGCGCTCGCCGTCGCCCGCTTCCCGCGCGGCACCAGGGGCATGCAGCTCGACATCCTGGCCCGCCAGTTCCTCTGGAGCGCAGGCCTCGATTACGCCCACGGCACCGGCCACGGCGTCGGCCACTTCCTCGGCGTCCATGAAGGCCCGCAACGGATCGCAAGCGCACCGGGCGCGCAGGGCGTCGACGAAGTCCTGCTGCCCGGAATGGTGCTCTCCAACGAACCCGGCTTCTACAAGCCGCAAGAATACGGCATCCGGATCGAGAATCTGGTGATCGTGGTCGAGGACAGCCAGCCCGGCGACGAACAGCCCATGCTCGCCTTCGAAACCATAACGCTTGCCCCCATCGACAAGCGCCTCATCGAACCAGCGCTCCTCACGCCTGCCGAAATCGACTGGCTCGACAGCTACCACGCAAGGGTCCGCGTAGCCGTCGGGCCCCAGCTTTCGGGCCCCGCGCTTGACTGGCTCGACGCTGCAACCACCCCCCTCATCAAGCAGGCCCGGGCCGCTGCATGAGGGAGCTTGCCGGCAACCTCATCAAACCCCTCGACTTCGGCCGAACCGCCCCCTTCTGGAGCTGGCTCGCCCCGCTCGCTGCAGCATTGGCACTCGCCTTCTTCCACGGCCGCGCCTCCGAGCCGGCCTTCGCAATCGGCCTTGCCACCCTACTGATCCCGGCCGTGCTGGCCGCCGTCCACCATGCCGAAGTCATCGCGGTCAAGGTCGGCGAGCCCTTCGGCACGCTCGTTCTCGCGCTCGCAGTCACGGTCATCGAATGCGCGCTGATCGTCACCCTTATGCTGGCGAAGCCCGACACGTCGGCGGCCCTGCTGCGCGACACCGTCTATTCCGCCGTCATGATCATCCTCACCGGCGTCGTCGGCCTGTGCATCACCATCGGCGGCGCGCGCCACCATGTGCAGCGCTTCGGCCTCTACGGCGTCTCGGCCGCCACAACCACGCTCGCGGCGCTGGGCGTACTTGTGCTCGTGCTGCCGAACTTCACCACTTCCACCGCCGGCCCCACCTACACCGAATCCCAGCTCATCCTTGTCGGCATCGCAAGCCTCGTGCTCTGGCTGCTGTTCGTCTTCGTGCAGACCGTCCGCCACCGCGACTATTTCCTGCCCGAGGACGGCCCCGCCGACAGCCACCACGACGTCGAAAGCGTCTCGTCCCGCCAGATGTGGCTTGCGCTGGGGCTGCTGCTCTCCAGCCTCGTGTCCGTCGTTCTGCTCTCGAAAACCCTGTCCGATCCGCTGGCCGCCCTCATCATCTCCAGCGGCGCGCCGCTGTCGGCCGTGGGCGTGGTGATCGCCGGCGTCGTGCTGCTGCCCGAAGGAGTCGCCGCCGTCCGCGCGGCGCGGGCCAACCGTCTGCAGACCAGCCTCAACCTCGCGCTTGGCTCCGCGCTCGCAACCATCGGGCTTACCGTGCCCATCATCGTCGCGCTGTCGGTCGCCTTCGGCTGGACGCTGGAACTCGGCCTCGACGCCAAGGGCATCACGCTTCTCGCCCTCACCCTCCTCGTCTCGGCCATGTCGCTCTCCACCGGTCGAACCACAGTCCTGCAGGGCGCCGTCCACCTCGTGATCTTCGCCTTCTTCCTCTTCACCTCCTTTGCCCCCTGAGGCAATCTGACAGGTCAACCGGGCGCGGCGCTGTCGCATCCACGCAACCGGAAGGCGCTAACAGTGCTCTTCCGGATGCATCCGAACCCTCTCGCCGCCGCTCAGGAGAAGCCCATGCCCGCCCAGTTCACCCTGCCGCCCCTGCCCTTCGATCCGGCAGCGCTTGCGCCGGCCATCTCGGCCGACACCTTCGCCCAGCACCATGGCGGCCACCACAAGGCCTATGTCGACAAGCTCAACGAACTCGCCGAGGAAGAGGGGATGGAGGCATCGAGCCTCATCGACATCATCCGCGAAACGGCCGACGCCGACCCCGAGGAAGTCTCCGAACAGATCTCGACGTCAGACCTCTTCGTCCACGCCGCCCAGCACTTCAACCACGCCTTCTACTGGCGCAGCCTCAGCCCCGCCGGCGGCGCGCCCCAAGGCGAACTGCTTGCTGCTATCGAGCGCGACTTCGGCTCGCTCGACGCCCTGCTTGCCGCCATGGTCGAGGAGGGTATCGGCCATTTCGCCAGCGGCTGGATCTGGCTCGTCGCCGACGGCGAAGACCTGGTGCTGATGGCCTGCCACGACGCCCAGACCCCGGTGATCGAGGAAGGCCTGCGCCCCCTCCTCGTCATCGATCTCTGGGAACATGCCTATTATCTCGATCACAAGCGCGCCCGCAAAGCCTATCTCGAGGCTGTCACGAAGCATCACCTGAACTGGGATTTCGCCGCCGAAGCCTATGCTGCCGAAAGCGTGACCGATCTCGAACTCGGCATCCAGAACGAAAACGCCGAAGCCGAAGCCGACTGACCCCCGGCTGCACTTGCGCCCGCGTCGCGGGCCGGCCTCAGGTCAGCGCTGCAAAGCGCTCGACAGCCTGGGTCGGCCCCGACACGATCAGCAGGTCAGACATGTAAACCACCGTCTCGGTGACAGCCTGGATGAACGGCTCGCGTGGCCGCTTCACCCCCACGATCGTCACGCCATGCTGCTTGCGCACATCGGTCTCGCCAAGCGTCTTGCCCCCCATGAAGCGCGGCGTCCGCGTCTTCACGATTGCGAAGCCATCGTCGAACTCGATGAAGTCCATCATCTTGCCCGTCACCAGATGCGCAACCCGCTCCCCCATCTCGGCCTCCGGAAATACCACATGGCTCGCCCCCACCCGCTCCAGGATCCGGCCATGGTTGGTGTTGACGGCCTTTGCCCAGATGTCCTTGCAGCCGGCATCCGACAAGGCGACCACCGTCAGCACGCTCGCCTCGATGTCCGATCCGATGCCCACCACAGCATGCATCATCTCGCCGGCCCCCAGCCGCTTCAGCGCCGCCGGATTGGTCGTGTCGGCCTGCACCACATGGGTCAGCTCTTCCGACAGGGCCTGCACCACCTCCATATTCTGGTCGACCCCCAGAACCTCATGCCCCATCCGCGCAAGCGAACGGGCAACCGCAGACCCGAACCGTCCAAGCCCGATCACCATAACCGGCGGCGCCGATCCATTCTTCTCAGCCGACAATCGGTCTCTCCTCGGGATAGCGGAACGGCGCATTGCGCACCTGCAGGGCAAGCGCAGTCGCAAGCGCGACCGTTCCCACCCGCCCAACATACATCATCACAACCAGGATGAACTGCCCAGCCGGCGGCAACTCGGCCGAAAGCCCCGTCGAAAGCCCGACGGTTGCAAAGGCCGAAATCACCTCGAACAGGATTCGCTCCAACGGCGTATCAACGAAGCTCGCAAGCATCAGAAGCCCGATCGACACCATGCTAACCGCCAGCAGCACGATCGCGACCGCCTGCCGCTGCACATCCGGGCAGATGCGCCGCCGAAAGGCAACCGAATCCGGCGACCCCTTGATCTCGCTCCACACCACGAACCCCAGCAGCAGGAACGTCGTGATGCGAATTCCCCCCGCGGTCGAGGCGCTGCCACCCCCCACCATCATCAACCCCGACGAGATCAGCATCGTGTCGACCCCCATCGCCGAGGTGTCGTGCACGTTGAACCCGCCCGACCGTGTCATCACCGAATGGAACAGGCTCCCCAGCAGCTTCTCGCCCCAGCCGGCCGGCCCAAGCGTCGCCGGGTTGGACCACTCGAACAGCAGCACGGCTGCCATTCCGATCAGCGTCAGCGCCGCACTCCCCCACAGGGTCAGCTTGGTGTGGATCGACCAGCCGTCGGGCTTGCGCCACTCGTTCCTGAGTTCGTGCAACACCGGGAAGCCGATCCCGCCCAGGATCACCCCAACCACCAACGGTGTCAGCAGAAAGCCGTCCCGGGCATAGGCCATCAGCCCCTCGGGAAGGGTTGAAAACCCCGCGTTCATGAACGCCATCACCGAATGGAACAGCCCCTGCCAGGCAGCCTCGCCGGCCGAAAAGCCAAGGCTCCAGAAGCGCAGGCCCAGCAAGACGGCGATCACCCCTTCCGTCACGAAGGTCGTCACCACCACCAGGATCAGCACCCGGCGCACATCGCCAAGGTCCAGCTGCCGCATCTCGGCAGAGGCCATCAGCTTGCCGCGCAGCGGTATCCGCCGCGACACCAGCAGCCCCAGAAGCGTCGCCCCGGTCAGGATCCCAAGCCCGCCCGCCTGCGCCAGCAGCAGAATCACCAGATGCCCGAAGCCCGACCAGTAGGACGGCGTGTCCACCACCGTCAGCCCGGTCACGCAAAAGGCCGAGGTTGCCGTGAACAGGGCCACGATCAGCGGTGCCCCGCCCTCGCCCGAAAGCCCGCCGGCCCGCGAAACCGGCAACGCCAGCAGCAGCGTCCCGATTGCGATTCCCACCAGAAACCCCAGCGGAATCGCCCGCTCGGGCTTGGCGATCATCCGCCTGTCGCGGCTCTCAGCCACCTCGTCGCGCGCTCCCCATGCAACGGGTCTGCCAGACCCGCGCACCGCGCGCAACGCAGCCATTGCAGCAGCGCCCGCGCCGTCCCATAAGCCGCAGCCATGAAAAGCCTCTTCGCAGCCACAGCCCTCCTCGCCGCCTTCGCAACTCCCACGGCAGCTGCGGACCTGCCCATCGGCGAACTCCCCGATGTCGCCAAGCCAACGGCCTACCGGCTCGACTTCACCATCGATCCGGCCAAGGCCGATTTCGGTGGCACGGCCGAGATCGACATCGAGCTGAAAGCGGGCGTCACCCAGTTGCACCTGCACGGGCAGGGGCTCAAGATGCTCTCGGCACAAGCCATCACCGGCCGCATGGCCCCCAACCCGGCAAGCTACACCCAGGTCCACCCCACCGGCGTCGCGCTGGTCAGCTTCAAGCGGCCGCTTGCCGCCGGCCGGCACACCCTGCGCTTCACCTACACCGCCCCCTTCATGACCGGCACGTCAGGCCTCTACAAGGCCGTCGTCCAGGACCGCCCCTACGCCTGGACCCAGTTCCAGGCGATCGACGCCCGCCGCGTCTTCCCCGGCTTCGACGAGCCCCGCCACAAGACGCCCTTCACCGTCTCCATCACGGCGCCTGCCGGCATGAAGGCCTTCGCGAATGCCCCCGAAACCGGCGCAACCCCGGTCGCCGGCGGGCAGGTGAAGCACCAGTTCGCCCCCATCGGCCCGATGCCCACCTATCTCGGCGCGCTCGCGGTCGGCGACTTCGACGTTGCCGAAGGCGTGATCCCGCCCAACGAAGTGCGCAAGACCGCGCTGCCCTATCGCACCATCGGCACCAAGGGGCAGGCCGGCCGCATGGGCACAACCATGGCCGAAACGCCCAAGATCTTGGCCGCCCTCGAACGCTACTTCGGCATCCCCTACCCTTGGGCCAAGCTCGACCAGATTGCCTCCCCCATCCACGGCGGCGCGATGGAGAACAACGGCCTCATCGTCTACGACGACACGCTCCTCCTGCTCGGCGCGGACGCCCCGCCAAGCCAGCTCCGCAGCTTCGGCATCGTCGTCGCCCACGAACTCGCCCACCAATGGTTCGGCAACGGCGTCACCCCGCGCTGGTGGGACGACATCTGGCTGAACGAAAGCTTCGCCGAATGGATGGGCAACAAGATCGGCGCCGAATGGCGCCCCGATCTCGGCATAGGCACCGACCAGCTCGCCGGTGCGCTCGGTGCGATGGACGGTGACAGCCTCGCACAGGGCCGCCCGATCCGTCAGCCCATCACCGACAGCGCCGAAATCAACGCCGCCTTCGACAGCATCACCTACCAAAAGGGCGGACAGACCATCCGCATGATGTCCTCCTATGTCGGCGAAGAGGCCTGGCAGAAAGGCGTCCGCCTCCACCTGTCGCGCCACTGGAACGGCACCGCCACGGCCGACGACTTCTTCGCCAACATCGCCGAAGGCGCAGGCGACCCGCGCCTCGTCCCGGCCTTCCGCAGCTTCGTCGACCAACAGGGCGTGCCGCTTGTCAGCTACAAGGCGGCCCCCGGCGGCGCCTATGCGCTCAGCCAGCAACGCTTCCGCCTGATCGGCGTCCCCACCCCCGATGCCCAATGGAAGATCCCCGTCTGCGCCGCATCCGGCGAAGGCCGGCAGTGCACCCTGCTCGACAGCGCCACCGGCACCATGCCCCCAGTCGTCGGCACCGCGCCCTGGGTCGC
>JBGTBK010000349.1:0-8720 GCA_041749355.1 Sandaracinobacter sp.
CTGGTGACCGGCTGCGCCCGGGGCATGGGGGCAGCCGCCGCCCGCCGTGCTGCGCGCGAAGGGGCCAATATCGTCGGCGTCGACTGGATTGCCGACCAGGGCGCGGCGACCATCGCGGCAATCGTGAAGGACGGCGGCAAGGCTGTGTTCCTGGCTGGCGATGTCGGCGACACAAGCGTCTGCGAGCGGATGGTGGCGCTGGCGGTGGAGCGCTTCGGAGGGCTCGATCTGGCGCTGAACAACGCGGGTGTGCTCGACGGCACCTTTTCGGGCGACCCGATCGATCTGGAGCGCCAGCGCGCGCTGGTGTTCGCGCCGATTCACGCCGCAACCGACGACTATTTCGAGCGGGTGATGCGCACCAACGCCATGGGTGTATTCCGATCGATGCGGTCGGAACTGAAACAGATGATGGCGCAGGGCCGGGGCGGGGCGATCGTCAACGTCGGCTCTATCGCCGGGCTCACCGGCCTGGCCGGAAACCCGGCCTATGTCGCCTCGAAACACGCCGTAACCGGCCTCACGCGCAATGCGGCGGTCGATTACGCGGCATTCGGCATCCGGGTGAACTCCGTCAACATGGCCGCCACCGACACCCCCATGGTGGAGCGGGCCGGCAAGCTGGTGGCTGGCTTGATGGGCCCGCCGATGTCGCCCTCCATGGCGCAGGCCAAGACCCAGTCGCTGCTGGCCTATGCCGACAGCGACCACCGCCCGGCGACGGTGCACGAGCAGGTCTCCATGATGCTGTTCCTGCTGTCTGACGAAGCCTCCAACTTCACCGGCGGCGTCTACGCGACCGACG
This sequence comes from Sandaracinobacter sp., assembly GCA_041749355.1. Taxonomy (GTDB): domain Bacteria; phylum Pseudomonadota; class Alphaproteobacteria; order Sphingomonadales; family Sphingomonadaceae; genus Sandaracinobacteroides. The sequence goes on from JBGTBK010000349.1 coordinate 806, forward strand.
GGGGCTGGACCGCCTACTGAGCCCCGACCGGGTGGTTCCGCGCCCGTCCCGACTAGTAGATGCTTGCGCGACAGGCTCCAGTCCCTCTCCGCACCGAGCCATTGCCTGCATTTTTCCTTGAAACACGTAGATTTTCCGATTTCCCGTTCTTGCAGGAAGATCCATGAACTCAGTCGATGAGCCCCTCTCCGTTCTGTTTGGCCTCCTTTTCACGCTGGTCGGGCCAATCAAGGTCATTCCGGCCTTCCATGCAATGACAAGCGAAATGGGAGTACAGGAGCGCAATTGGCTGGCCATCAAGGCAGCGGCATATGGTGCATTGGGCATCGGTCTGGCAGCACTCATCGGTTCGGCTCAGATTGACAAGGTCGGTATCTCCCCTGGGACCATTGGCACGGCGGCAGGATTGGTGCTGGCGATCGTTGGTCTCATGCCGCTGATCGGCATCGAAACGAAAACGGAGCCCGCAACTCCGCCCGACGCCTTGTCGCTGGCGTTCCCCGTTCTTCTTCCGCCTCACGCCTTCGGACTTATCCTTTTGATCAGCCTTTACATCCCTTCGACGGAGGGGCGGTTGGGAATTGCAATTGTTGGTGCGATCCTGATGGCGATCAACGCGGTTGCCATGCTGCTGGCCGTTCCCATTCTGAAACGGGTCGGCATAACCCCGCTCCGCATATTCGGTGCCGTTTTCGGCATCCTGCAGTTGGCCCTTGGCATCCAGATCCTATTCTGGGGCATCTCAGTGGGAATGGCGCCAAAATGAGTTGTCCGAGAGGACACCCGCGCCGGCTGCCATTGCCGGGAATCGGAAGCTCGCAATTTCAGATCAGGGCAATTCCACAGCCTTATTTGTAGCAAAAAAGGTGGCAGTGCGCCCGATGCAGCAACAATCGCCATTTTATTGTTTTAATACAACGGCTTAGGGGGAATTGGCGGAGAGGGAGGGATTCGAACCCTCGATGAGCTTACACCCATAACGGTTTTCGAGACCGCCGCATTCGACCACTCTGCCACCTCTCCGCATCAGGCAGACGGGGCCACGGCCCTGCCACATCCGACACGAGGGGCGGCCCATAGCCGCGCCCTGTCGCAAAGACAAGCCCGGCCCTTCCGTCGGCCGGCCGACCTCCTATATTCAAGGCAGGAAGGTTGAAGCACATGCAGCATGACCGTGGCAGCACATCCGGCGAAATCCGCGCAGGGCAGCGTCCGGTCGGGGCCGCGCAGGGCCCCGCCGCGACCGACAGCTCAGCGCTCCAGCAGGGCATTCCCGTCGCCCGCTTCGGCATCGGCGAGGTGGTCAAGCACCGCCTGTTCCCCTTCCGCGGCGTCATTTTCGATGTCGATCCCGAATTCGCCAACACCGAAGAATGGTGGCAGGCGATCCCGGAGGAAATCCGCCCCCGCAAGGACCAGCCCTTCTACCACCTGCTCGCCGAGAATGAGGACGCGGCCTATGTCGCCTATGTCAGCCAGCAGAACCTGCTGCCCGACGACGAGGGCGAACCCGTCCGTCACCCGGCCGTCGGTCAGATCTTCGACGGCTTCCGCGAAGGCCGCTATGTGCTGAAAGAGCAGATCCGCAACTAGGCGCCGCCGAAAGGAGGCCCCGGCCATGAAGCTCTACACCTATTTCCGATCCGGTGCTGCCTGGCGAGTCCGCATCGGGCTCCACTGGAAGGGCCTCCCCTTCGAAAGCGTCGCAATCAACCTGAAAGCCGGCGAGCAGGCAGCGCCCGAATGGCGCGCCCGCAACCCGCAGGCGATGGTCCCGGCCCTCGAACTCGACGACGGCACCTTCCTCACCCAGTCGCTCGCCATCCTCGACTGGCTGGAGGAAACCCACCCCCACCCCGCCTTCCTGCCCGCAGACCCGGTCACTCGCGCCCAGATCCGCGCAGTCGCCCTCTCCATCGCGGCCGACACCCACCCCATCCAGAACCTCGGCATCCTGAAGCGCATCGAAGCCCTCCTCGGCGCCGACGCCGCCCGCCAATGGGGCCACGACACGCTGGTGAAAGGCCTCTCCGCCACCGAGGCGCTGGTCACCCGAAATCCCGGCCCCTACGCCTTCGGCCCGCTCCCAACGCTCGCCGACATCCTCATCGTGCCCCAGCTCCTCAACTGCCGCCGCTTCGGCGTCGACATGGCCCGATTCCCCCGCCTCGCCGCGATCGAGGCCGCCTGCGCCACCCTCCCCGCCTTCCAGGCCGCCCACCCCGACGCCCAGCCAGACGCCGACTGACTTGCAGCCGCGGCCAATGCCGCGCACTGTCGGCACTCAAGGGGGGCCAGCAATGCAACAAGGACAGGCGATAGCCGCGACAGGCATCCCCAAGCGGTGGATCGTCGTGGCCATGTGCTTCTTCGCCACCTTCATCTGCTACATCGACCGGGTGAACATCTCCGTCGCCATCATCCCGATGGCCGAGGAGCACGGCTGGAGCGCGTCGACCAAGGGCATCGTCCTCTCCTCCTTCTTCATCGGCTACATGGCCGCGATGATCCCGACAGGCTGGCTCGCCAACCGCATCGGCGGGCGACTGCTGATGGGCGTCGCGCTCGCGCTCTGGTCGCTCTTCACGGTCCTCACGCCGCTCGCCGCCGCAATCTCGCTCGGCGCGCTCATCCTCACCCGCATCCTGATGGGCATGGGAGAGGCCGCCTCCTTCCCCGCCATCTACAACCTCTTCGCCCGCTGGCTGCCGGCCAGCGAACGCACCCGCGCAGTCGCCATCAACTTCACTGGCTTCGCACTCGGCACCGTCTTCGCGCTCAGCGTCAGCGCCGGCCTGATCCAGCGCTTCGGCTGGGAAAGCGTCTTCTACGCCTTCGGCGCCGCCGGTCTGGTCTTTGCCGCCATCTGGTTCTGGCTGGTCCACCGGGATCCCGCCTCCCACCCCACCATCACGCCCGCCGAACGCGCGCTTCTGGCAGACTGCGTCACCGCCACCAGCCACAAGGACAACCCCATCCCCTGGAGGCAGTTCCTGTCGCACAGCGCGATCTGGGCGCTGGTCGTGAACCACTTCTGCTCCAACTGGTCGCTCTACCTGATGCTCACCTGGCTCCCGAGCTACTTCCGCGACGCGCAGAATCTCAGCATCGCCAACGCCGGCCTCTTCTCCATCGCCCCCTGGATTGCGCTGTTCCTCGTCGGCAACATCGTCGCCTGGTTCGCCGACCGCCGGATCGCAGCCGGGGCCGACATCGGCCGCGTCCGCAAGGTCACCCAGATCACCGGCCTGCTCGGCTCGGCCTCCTTCCTTCTGATGGCTCCCTTCGCCAGCAACACCATGCTCGCCCTTGTCTCGATGTGCGGCGCGCTCGGCATGCTGGGCTTCTGCTGGTCCGGCATGGGCAGCAACCATCTCGACATCGCCCCGCGCCATGCCGACGTGCTCTTCTCCATCTCCAACTGCGCCGGCACGCTCCCCGGCATCATCGGCGTGGCCCTCACCGGCTTCCTGCTCGACTGGACGGGCAGCTACACCCCCACCTTCCTCCTCGCCGCCGGAGTCAACATCGCAGGCGCGATCGTCTGGGCCATCTGGAGCAGCGGCAAGCCGATCGCGGGCGAGGGCCTTCAGCCCAGATAGTCCATCCCGACGTCCGCCGCCGGCGCCGACTGGGTGATCCGCCCCACCGAGATGAAATCCACCCCCGTCTCGGCGATCGCGCGGATGGTCTGCAGATTGACGCCGCCGCTCGCCTCGGTGGGCACCCGGCCGGCCACAAGCGCCACCGCCTCGCGCAGTACCGGCGGCCCCATATTGTCGAGCAGAAGCCGGTCGGCACCGGCCGCAATCGCCGGCTCGATCTGGTCCAGCCGGTCGACTTCCACCGTGATGTTCTTGAGGCCCGCCGCCTTGCAGGCTGCAACGGCCTCGGTCACCCCGCCGGCAGCCGCGATGTGGTTGTCCTTGACCATCGGCGCGTCCCACAGCCCCATCCGGTGGTTGGTCCCGCCGCCCATGCGTACGGCATATTTCTCGAGAACCCGCAGCCCCGGCAGCGTCTTGCGCGTGTCCAGCAGGGTCGCGCCCGTGCCCGATATCGCCTCCACATAGGTGCGGGTCAGCGTCGCGATCCCGCTCAGGTGCTGCAATGTGTTCAGCGCAGACCGCTCCGCTGCCAGCAGCGCCCGCGCCCGGCCCTCCACCCGCATCAGGTCCGCCCCCGCCGATACCGCGTCTCCATCGGCCACCAACAGCTCCACCGTGCAGTCCGGGTCCAGCCGCCGGAAGAAGGTCGCCGCAACGCCCAACCCCGCCACCACCACCGCATCCCGGCTGTCCAGCACCGCCTTCAACCGCGCATCCGGCCCAAGGCACGCCGTCGCCGTCAGGTCGCGCGACGCATCCGCCACGCCGCCCAGGTCCTCGGCAAGCACGGCCTCGACGAACGCATCGAGATCGAACCCTTCAATCACTTCAGCTCGCGGTTCATGTAAGCCAGCATCAGCGCCGCGCGGTACGCATTCTCCTTCAGGTTCGCCACACCCGCATGCCCGCCATCGATATTCTCATAGTAATAGATCGGGTGCCCCTGCGCCTCCATCTCGGCCGCCATCTTGCGCGCATGGCCCGGATGCACCCGGTCGTCCTTGGTCGAGGTGTAGAAGAACACCCGCGGGTAATCCGCCCCCTTCCGGATGTTCTGATAGGGGCTGTAGGCCTTGATGAAGTCCCAGTCCGCCGTGTCCGGATTGCCATATTCCGCCATCCACGAAGCCCCCGCCAGCAGCAGATGATAGCGCTTCATGTCGGCCAGCGGCACACCCACCAGGGCTGCATCATACAGGTCCGGCCGCTGGGTGTAGGCAACAGAGGACATCAGCCCCCCGTTCGACCGCCCATGCACCGCAATGCTGCTCGCCAGCTTCTCGCGCTTCAGCGTCTCCGCCACCGCATGCAGGTCGTCATAGCTGTTCTGGCGCTTTTCCAGCAGCGCCGCCTGGTGCCAGCGCGGCCCATATTCCCCACCGCCCCGGATGTTCGCCATCACATACTGGTTCCCGGCCTCCAGCCACATCTGGTTCTCCGGCCCCAGATAGCTCGGCACCATCGCGATCTCGAACCCGCCATAGGCCCAGTAATGCGTCTTCAGCGGGCCCCTGGCCCCCTTCGGCCGCACCACGAAGTAGGGCACCTTGGTCCCGTCCTTGGATGTCGCGAACCGCTGGCTCACCTCATATTTCGCCGCATCGAAGAAAGCCGGCGCCGAGGCCACCAGCACAGGCGCGGCCCCACCCGTCGTCCGCATCAGCCGCGACGGTTCGGTGAAGCTCGTCACATTGGCATACAGCGTGTCCGCCTCGTCCGTCGCCACCAGCCCCAGCGCCGAATTGCCCGGAATGGCCACCTCGGCCTGCTGCCAGGTCCGCCCGCCCCGCGACTCCGGCCCCACCGACATCCGGATCAGCTTCGCCGCCACATTGTTCAGCAGGCTGATGTAGATCGCCTGGCCGGTCGCATCGACACTCTCGATCGCCTGGGTCTCGCCCGGCGCGAACACCAATTCCACCGGCCCCATCTTGCCGACATTCGGCACGGCGTAGCTCACCAGGCTCCCCTTCGGGATGCCCTGAAAATCCGTCCGCAGCAGCGCATAGGCCCGCGGGCCATCCCCCACATTGGCGATGAAGCGGAAATCCGCATCCTCCGGCAGAGGGCTGTCCGCGAGGCTCCAGTCCGCCATCAGGTGGCGCACCTTGCCGGTCCAGAAGCTCGTCCGCTGGTCGATGATCGCGCGCCGCCCCTCGGCTTCTCCATAGGCCGACGGCCAGGCCCCCATGTCGGTCTCGGCCGCCGTAAGCATCAGCTTCGCCGTCTTGAAGTCCGTCCCCCGCTGCCACAGCCGAACCTCGCGCGCATAGCCCGACGTCGTCGCCGGCCCGGCGGCCGTCGCCACCAGCAGCCGGTTCTCGTCCAGCCAGGCAATCGTCTGCTTCGCCTCGCCCAACCGGAACCCGCCCGCCACGAACTGCTTCGTCTCGAGATCGAACTCCCGAACCTCGACCGCATCCTTCCCGCCAACACTCAAACTCACCAGACAGCGCTTGTAAGCCGGCGCCAGGCAGTTCGCGCCCGAAAACTGGAAGTTCTTGCCCTCCGCCGCCTCCAGCGCATCCATGTCCAGCAAGGTCGTCCACTGCGGCGCCCCGGCATCATAAGCCGCCCGCGGGCTCACCCGCCAAAGCCCCCGCACATTCTTCGGATCCCGCCAGAAGTTGAACACCCTGTCCCGCGTCACCCCACTCGGGTTCGCCCCCGTCGGATAGGCAATCCGCCGCGGATCCTGCAAAATCTGCTCCGCCCGAGCCCGCCACCCGGCAAACCCAGGCGCCGACTCCAGCTCCGGCAGATACTTCGCATTCCGCGCCTTTACCCACTCCAACGCCTTCGCCCCCGTCACCTCCTCCAACCAGAGATGCGGATCGCCTTGCGCGACAGCAGGAACGGAAGCGGCAACCATGGCGGCAACAATGAGCGTTTTCATGGGCCCATGGCTAGCGGTCGCGTGGCGGGCGCCGCAAGCTGTTTTGGTGGTCAGGGAAAACAGACGCAGGGGCGCTGCCCCTGCACCCCGGCAGGGAAATGATTTCCCTGCACCCTCGAAAGTTCAGTCCACGAACCCCGCACTTGAGATGCAGCTTCAGCTTGCCTGCAAGCGGCAGCCACCTTTATGATGCTAACGCTAGCACGTAACGGAGTTCCAAAAGCCTATGTGGCGCAATTTACTCGTAGGCACCATGCTGATTGCTCTGTCCGGTTGCGACCGGACGAACCCGATTCAGGAAATAATTCCCAATTCCAAGTGTGACGATAATTTTGCCAAGTCTCTTGTGAAAGACATTATTTCAAGCGAATCCTTGAAAATTGCAAAGACTCACATCAACGATCGAGACAATACCATTGAAATACAAGGGAGGCTTTCTTCGGCCATCTCTAGAATTGGCATCGTGATTGATGATGTTCGGACTGAGAAGGACGATCCAGATAGCACTAAAAGTTTTTGCAAAGGCAATTTGGTAGTTACTGTGCCGCCATCTATTTTGGCCGACGCAGACGAGGCAAACGGCTTTCTCAATGCAGGAACTGCCGACGCAGCCCTTTTGGCCGCAGGGCTTGAAAAGCTAGGTGAAAATTTCACGGCCCCTTTCTCATTCTCGGTTCAACCCACTGATGCAGGCGACAAAATCTTTGCAGAGGTGGAGGGTCTTGGTACACTTTTTCAGTCTCTCGGCGACATTGCTTCGTCGTATGCACTGTTGCCTGCAATAAAAATGCAGGCCGCTAAAATGCAAGAGGAGCAAGTTGCGCTTCTAAAGGAGAAAGAATTTCAGGCCACTAGGCAAAAGGAGGCTGACCTTGGAATGGCATCAGCGGAAAATAAGCTGGTAAATCAGGAGATAAATGAACTGTGGGTTTCTTTTCAGCCTGACATTCAGTCGAGACTTATTACCCTTCAACGTTCTTGGGTGGACAAAAAGACGGCTGACTGTAATGTTAAGGCAAGCGGGGAGTCCGATCCTCTAGTCAAAGAGACTGTTCGCCTTCGGTGCGATACAGAATATACTAGAGAGAGGACGAGGGAGTTAGCCTCTGTACTTATTCGTTGAAGCGTAATTGGTAGGTATGGGTGTTGAAGGCTCAACCACAGAGGTGTTGCCGGTGAGTAAAAGGACAACCTTCGAAACACCCGCCAATCACACCAACCGAACAGGCCCAGGATAGCGCGCCACCATCTCGTCCGATGTCAGCAGCAGCACCCCTTCGGCCAGCGCCTGGGCCACCAGCAGCCGGTCGAACGGGTCGCGGTGCAGGGGTGGCAGGTGGGCCGTCGCTGCGGCATGGTTCCCGGCGATCGGCAGCTCGCCATAGCCATTGTCCAGCAGGCCGCGCCGCAG
>JBGTBK010000350.1:0-1527 GCA_041749355.1 Sandaracinobacter sp.
CGGGGACGCAACCGCGCTCGACCCGGGCCTCCGCGTGACCGCTCTTCGCGCAGCGCTGCGCGCCGATCCGAAACTGACGGACCAGCTGTTCGAAGCGCTCGCCACCTCCGACGATCCGCTGTTCCGCCGCCAGGCCGCCGCTGCACTCGGCTCCGAGGCCCCGACAAGCCTCCTCGATCGCACCACCGACAAGCGCCTCCAGAACCTCGAGGTCACCGGCATGATCGCAGCCCAGTTCGCCAACCCCGACACCCGCACAGCAGCGCTCGGCTGGCTCGAAGCCAATCTCGACACGCTGAAACCCCGCCTCGGCGGCCTGCTCGGCGGCTTCGTCGGAATCACCAGCGGTTTCTGCTCCGAAGCAGAGGCCCAGCGCGTGGAAAGGCTGTTCCGCCCCCGGATGACCGAGCTCGGCATCGGCGAACTCGATCTCGCCCGCCCGCTCGCAACCATCCGCCAGTGCGCAGCCCTCAAGGACAAGCGCGGCGCCGAAGTCAGCGCCGCGCTCGCAAAACTCCGCTAGGCCGACAGCTTGCCAGCCACTTCGGCAACATGCTTGCCGAAGAAGCTGGGCCCCGCGCAGGATGCGCAGGGCCCCGAACCGTCACTTCAGCGCGTCGACCAGCACCAGCTCGCTGTCCTCGATCGCCTCGATCGTCACTTCGGCGAGGTCGCGGATCGCGACTCCGTCGCGGGCCACCGCTTCCTGGCCGTTCACCCGGAACCGCCCTTCGGCCCCCACCAGATAGCCCACACGACCATCCTCGAACCGGTATGTCGTCGCAGAGCCCGCCTTCAGCGTCGCACCAAGCACCCGGGCCGGCGTCTGGATGGGCAGGGCCCCCCCAGTCTCCAGGTCGGGGCCAAGCCCGCTCGCCAGCGGAACGAAGGCACCAGCCCGGTCGCCCTTGGGGAAGGGCCGCGCGCCCCAGGCCGGCTTCGCGCCAAGCGTCTCGGGCATCACCCAGATCTGGAAGATGCGGGTCTCCTCATCCTCCAGATTATATTCGGAATGCCGAACCCCGGTCCCGGCGCTCATCACCTGCACGTCGCCGGCCTCGGTGCGGCCGCGGTTGCCCATGCTGTCCTCGTGGGTGATCGCACCGGATCGCACATAGGTGATGATCTCCATGTCCCGGTGCGGGTGCGGCGGAAAGCCCGACTGCGGCGCGATGATGTCATCGTTCCACACCCGGATCGCACCCCAGCCCATCCGGCGGGGATCATGGTAGTTCGCGAAGCTGAAATGGTGGCGCGCATCCAGCCAGCCATGGTTGGCCGCACCCAGCGTCTCGAACGGACGAACCTCGATCATCGAAAATCTCCTGCAAAGGAACGCCGCTTCACATAGGGCCTTCCCAGAAGTAGAAAAGTGCAACGCTGGAAAGGCATCCTTGCAGAAAATGACTGTTCCCGATTTCGAAGCCTGGGATCTGTTTGCGGCCGTCGCCGAACAGGGCAGCTTTGCCGCCGCCGCCCGCGCCCGCGGCCTGTCCGTCCCCACCGTCTCCCGTGCCGTCGCCCGGC
>JBGTBK010000351.1:0-1693 GCA_041749355.1 Sandaracinobacter sp.
CCCCGTCGGGAGGCCCACGCCCGTGAGGACAAAAACCCGGGCAAAGCCCGCAAGCGCAACCGCGCGCCGCGGCCGATGCCGCGCCCCATGCGGAGGGCCTCGCCCGCGAGCACAAAGACTGGTGGGCGGTGAGGGTTTCGAACCCCCGGCCCTCTCGGTGTAAACGAGATGCTCTACCGCTGAGCTAACCGCCCACTTGCCTGTGCCGGCCACCCTGCTACGCCAGATTGGCCCGGCGGCGCAAAGGGCAAGTTCCGCATCGGGCGGGGCTTGTGCGATCGCGGGCAAGGACCGATCCGTCGAGGGGACGACATGCCGCTGAACCCAGACCGCCTCGCCCGTATCGAGGGCTTCCTGCAATCGTCCTATGTGGAAAACGGCCGCCTGCCAGGCACTCTCCTGCGCGTGCTGCATCGGGGAGAGACCGTCTACCAGAGCCTGCTCGGCCATGCCGACGTCGCCCAGGCCCGCCCACTGCAGGAAGACAGCATCTTCCGCATCTATTCGATGACAAAGCCGATCACCTCGATTGCGCTGATGATGCTGGTGGAAGAGGGCAAGCTGCAGATCGACGAGCCGGTGCACCGCTACATCCCGGCCTGGCGCGATCTCAGGGTGTTCGAGGGCGGCACGCTCAAGACCGGCTGGCGAACCCGCCCGACGGCCCGGCCGATGCTGATCATCGATCTGCTGCGCCACACCGCCGGCCTCACCTACGGCTTCCAGCTCAACACCAACGTCGACGCGGCCTACCGCCAGCTCGGCATCGGCGAGATCGAGAAGGGCGACATGACGCTCGAGCGAATGATCGAGCTTCTGGGCACCCTGCCGCTGGAGTTCTCGCCGGGAGAGGCCTGGAACTATTCGGTTTGCACCGATGTGCTGGGCTGGCTGGTGCAGGCGGTTTCCGGCCAGCCGTTCGAGGAGTTCCTGGCCCAGCGCATCTTCCGGCCGCTCGGCATGGTCGACACCGGCTTTCATGTGCGCGACGGCCAGGGCCATCGGCTCGCCACCTGCTACCAGCCCGCGCGAAATGGCGGGATCGCCGTTCAGGACCAGGCCGAGACTTCGAGCTATCTGAAGCCGCCCAGTTTCATTTCCGGCGGCGGCGGGCTGGTTTCGACAGCCACCGACTATCTGAAGTTCGCCGAGGCACTTCGCACGGGCACCCCAAGGCTTATCGGCCGCAAGACGCTGGAACTGATGACGGCAAACCATCTGCCCGGCGGCAAGGACTTGCCCCAGGTGTCGCGCTCGGCCTTTTCCGAGGCTGCCTATGAAGGCGTCGGTTTCGGCCTGGGGTTCGCAACGACAACGGCGGCCCACAAGACGATGGTTGCAAGTTCCAATGGCGACTATTTCTGGGGCGGTGCTGCCTCCACCTTCTTCTGGGTTGATCCGGCCGAGGAGCTGTCGGTGTGCTTCCTCACCCAGCTGATCCCGTCGTCCACCTGGCCCGTCCGGCGCCAGCTGCGCACGATGATCTACGCGGCGGTGGAGTAGAAGTAGGTTCCTGCGCTCGCGGGCGATGCCCTCCGCGGGGGCGGCCTCACGGCCGGCGCCCGGTCGGGCTTGGAGAGGGAGAAGCAGCAGGGCTGGGACTGAGACTGGGACTGGGGGACAGTGTGGGGCTTTGTGATGGGCTGGGTGATGGTGAGGCAGGTGCAGGAACTGGGGAGGGGCTGGGTGAGGG
>JBGTBK010000352.1:0-5297 GCA_041749355.1 Sandaracinobacter sp.
GCCCGCTCAGCACCCCCCAGGCGCGCTTTCGGCCAGCCGGCGCGGCCAGCGCGGCCACCCCGCCAAACAGCAGCGCAAACCCTGCGTTGCCGACCAGGCTGTGCGTGAAGGGCGCATCCAGCGCAAAGGGCAGGGCCTTGGGCGCGGTCGCGTCGAAAGGCGCCCGCTCCCACCCTGGGAAGACGGCCAGGAAAAACAGATAGTCCACGAACTGCGCCGCCACGAACAAGACCCACGCCGGCGGCGCCTTCGGATGCGCCGCCGCCACCACCGCCGGCGCATAATGCCCCACGAACATGCCCTGCCTCCGTTGCTGACCTGCCCCAGCGTGCACCGTGGCTGCCAAGATGCAAGGGGCTTTGCCCCCTGCACCCCCAGCAGGGGATTGAATCCCCTGCACCCCCAGAGTTGGGGACAGGGGGGCAAAGCGACGGTCTTCCCATAGAAGAGAGGTAGCGTGCCCCCCTGTCCCCAACTCTAAGGAGGTGCAGGAGGCTACAGCCTCCTGCCGGGGTGCAGGGGCAGGGCCCCTGCGTCCTTGCAGGCAGGGCGCAGGCCAGGGCAGGGCAGCGAGGGAGACGGGGCATGGCGTTGGTGCTGGTGGATGTGGCGGATGGGGTGGCGGTGGTGACGCTCAATCGGCCGGAGGCGATGAATGCGTTGAGCAAGGCGTTGCGGGCCGAGTTGGCGGCGGTGATGCGGGAGATGGATGCACGGGACGATGTGCGGGTGGTGGTGCTGACGGGGGCGGGCGAGCGGGCGTTCACGGCGGGGTTGGATTTGAAGGAGCTGGGGAGCGACGCGTCTGCGATGGGGGATGCGACGGGGGAAACGGCGGAGGCGAACCCGGTGAAGGCGGTGGAGCAATGTTCGAAGCCGGTGATCGGCGCGATCAACGGGGTTGCGATCACGGGCGGGTTCGAGCTGGCGCTGGCCTGTGATGTGCTGATTGCCAGTGAAAAGGCGCGGTTTGCCGACACCCATGCGCGGGTGGGGATCATGCCTGGGTGGGGGCTGAGCCAGAAGCTTTCCCGGCTGGTGGGGATTTACCGGGCGAAGGAGCTGAGCCTGTCGGGGAATTTCCTGGATGCGGCGACTGCGCAAGCGTGGGGGCTGGTGAACCGTGTGGTGCCGGCGGGCGAGCTGCTGGCTGTGGCGAAAAGCCTTGCCGCGGACATGGCGACGATCGAGCCGGGCTTTTCGGCGGCCTACAAGAAGCTGATCGACGACGGGTTTGCGGTGAGCTTTGGCGAGGGGATGGCGCTGGAGACGGCGCGGTCGAGCGCGGCCAATCGCGGGGTTTCGCCGGACCAGGTTGCGAAGCGCCGGGAACAGGTGCAGCAAAGGGGCCGGCAGCAGTGAGGGAATTTCGGACATGAAGGCGATTGTTCTGGCGGCGGCAGCGGCATTGGTGGCGGCGCCGGTGGCGGCGGAAACCGTGGTGATCACGGCAGAGCGCATGCTGGATGTGCTGACCGGGCGGATGGTGGACAATCCGCTGATCGTGGTGACGGACGGGCGCATCACCAGTGTGGGCCGGGCAGGGGCTGTGGTGCCCCAGGGGGCGCAGCTGATCGACCTGAAGGGCCTGACGCTGGTGCCGGGATTCATCGACATGCATGTGCACCTGACAGGCGATCCGCGGATCAGCCCGATGGAGGGCATGCTGAAATCGGATGCTTATTGGTCGATCCTGGGGGCGGTTCAGGCGCGCAAGATGCTCGACACCGGCTTCACGACGGTTCGCAATGTCGGTTCGGGCGATTTTGCCGATGTGGCGCTGAAGCAGGTGATCGACGACGGCTATGTGGTGGGGCCGCGGATCGTGCCGGCGGCCTATGCGCTCGGCGCCACCGGCGGGCATTGCGACGAGACCTTTTTCCCGCCGAGCTTCGAACGGACGAGCCGGGGCGTGGCCGATGGCCCGGATGCGCTGAGAGCCAAGGTGCGCGAGATCCGCAAATATGGCGCCGAGGTGATCAAGGTGTGTGCGACCGGTGGGGTGTTCAGCCGCAACACCGAGCCCGGGCAGCAGCAGCTGCGCGAGGAGGAGCTGCGGGCAATTGCCGAGGAAGCGCATATGTGGGGGGTGAAGGTGGCAGCGCACGCCCATGGCACCAGCGGGATCAAGGCGGCGATTCGGGCCGGGATCGACACGATCGAACATGCCAGCCTGATCGACGACGAAGGCATCAAACTGGCGAAGGAACGCGGCGCCTATCTGTCGATGGACATCTACAACACCGACTACACCCAGTCGGAGGGCAAGAAGAACGGCGTGCTGGAGGACAATCTGAGGAAGGACCGCGAGGTTGCCGACGTGCAGCGCGAGGGGTTCCGCAAGGCCAATGCGGCTGGTGTGAAGATGGTGTTCGGCAGCGACGCGGGCGTGATGCCGCACGATCTGGCGGTGAACCAGTTCCAGACGATGGTGCGCTTCGGGATGACTCCGCTGCAGGCGCTGCGCGCGGCAACCAGCACCGCGGCCGAAGCCCTGGGGCGCGAGAAGGATGTGGGGGCGATTGCCGTTGGGCGCTATGCCGACATCGTGGGGGTGGAAGGGAATCCGCTGGTCGATGTTCAGCCCCTGTTGAATGCAGAGGTCGTGATCAAGTCGGGCGTGCTGGTGACCGACCGGCGCTAGGGTTGCGGCTTGCTGTCGGCCAGCATTTCCAGCTGGACCGAGCGGGCTTCTTCGAGGCGCTGCCATTCGCGCGAGATCAGATGGTCGATCTTCTCGTGCAGCATGCGGATTTCCAGCTCGGCCTTCAGGTTGACCTGATAGTCGGAGCGGGCGCGCATCCGGTCGCGGGATTCCTGCCGGCGCTGGCTCATCATGATGATGGGCGCCTGTACGGCCGCGATGGTCGACAGGATCAGGTTCAAGAGGATGAAGGGGAAGGGGTCGAAGGCGCCCGGCCCCCGGGACTGGTTCCAGAGCATCCAGGCGGCGAGGAAGGCTGCGAAGGTGAGGAGGAAGGCCCAGCTTCCGCCGAAGCTGGCGAGTGTGTCGGCGGCCCGGTCGCCGAGCGTCCGGTCGGCTGTGAAATCCGCATCCAGATTGCCGGCGAGCGTTTCCTGGTTGGCGACCGACTTCACGATCTCGGCATCCAGCGCCGTGAAGGCGCCGCGTTCGTGCCGCAGTAGCTGTTCGATGTAGCGGCTGCGATAGCGGTTTGCGGTGGCTGATGCGATGAGTGCGGCGTCGGCAAGGCCGGGGTGGTCGGCGCGGATCAGCGCCGTCAGCGCCGGACGCAACGTGCCGAGCGGAACGAGTGACGAGCGGGGATGGGCTGTGCCGTCGATCGCGTCGCGGCAGATGGGGTCGAATGTCATTGCGCCCCCATGCACCGGGCGGGCGGCATTTGCCACAGGAGGCCAGAGATCGCGGCGCGCGGGCCGTTCCAGCCTGTTGACCTTTGGGGTGAGGGCGGATAAGGGCGGCGCTCGCTTGTCGGGGGGTGTCCGGGCCCTGCCTTTGGCTCTCCTGGCGGCGAGAATGAAAACGACAGGCCGAGCCGTGCGCGAGAGGCCCCGAGAGGGGCTGCCCTCGCGCTTATGCCGTGGACAAACGCGAAGTCGCAAGCCCTTGGGTTTGCAGGCGGAAGCGGGACCCCAAGGGCGGTTCTGGGCTGGAGTAGGCACGGGCGCCGTGGGGGTGCCTGGCCGAACAGCGAGGAAGATCAGTCTTAGCATGCCGACTATCAACCAGTTGATTCGCAAGGGCCGCGAGCCGCAGAAGGCGCGCAACAAGGTCCCGGCGATGGAAGCCTGCCCGCAGAAGCGCGGCGTGTGCACCCGGGTCTACACCACAACCCCGAAGAAGCCGAACTCGGCGCTTCGGAAGGTGGCCAAGATCCGCCTGACGAACGGCTTCGAAGTGATCGGGTACATTCCCGGTGAAGGCCACAACCTGCAGGAACACTCTGTGGTTCTGATTCGCGGCGGCCGCGTGAAGGATTTGCCCGGCGTGCGTTACCACGTGCTCCGCGGCGTCCTCGACACGCAGGGCGTCAAGAACCGCAAGCAATCGCGCTCGAAGTACGGCGCGAAGCGTCCGAAGTAAGGGGTAGTCTCACATGTCACGTCGTCGTCGCCCCGAGAAGCGCGAAATTCTCCCTGATCCCCGTTTCGGCGATCAGACCCTCACCAAGTTCATGAACCTCGTGATGTACGAGGGGAAGAAGTCGGTCGCTGAAACGATCGTCTACACCGCCCTCGATGTCGTCGAGCAGCGCGCCAAGCGCGACCCGCTGGGCGTGTTCCACGATGCGCTGGCCAATGTTCGCCCGCTGGTCGAAGTCCGCTCCCGCCGGGTCGGCGGCGCCACCTACCAGGTGCCCGTCGAAGTCCGTCCCGAGCGTGCCCAGGCGCTTGCCATCCGCTGGCTGATCGCGTCTGCGCGCAACCGGCCGGAAAAGACCATGTCTGCGCGTCTGTCTGCCGAACTGATGGAAGCCGCGAACAACCGCGGTGCAGCCGTCAAGAAGCGGGAAGACACCCACAAGATGGCCGAAGCCAACCGCGCCTTCTCTCACTACCGCTGGTAGTCTCCAGACACAGAACCGGAGTTTCCGATGTCCCGCACGCACCCGCTCCACATGTATCGCAATATCGGCATCATGGCCCACATCGATGCCGGCAAGACGACGACGACCGAGCGGATTCTCTATTACACCGGCAAGTCCTACAAGATCGGCGAAGTGCATGAAGGCACGGCGACGATGGACTGGATGGAGCAGGAGCAGGAGCGTGGCATCACGATCACCTCTGCTGCGACCACCTGCTTCTGGAACGACCACCGGATCAACATCATCGACACCCCCGGCCACGTCGACTTCACCATCGAAGTCGAGCGTTCGCTGCGGGTGCTCGACGGTGCGGTGGCCTGCTTCGACGGTGTGGCGGGCGTGGAGCCGCAGTCGGAAACGGTGTGGCGGCAGGCGGACAAGTACAAGGTTCCGCGGATGTGCTTCGTCAACAAGCTCGACCGCACGGGTGCCAATTTCGACCGCTGCGTGCAGATGATCAAGGACCGTCTGGGCGCCCGCCCGGCGGTGCTGTATCTGCCCATCGGCCTTGAGGGCGATTTCGTCGGCCTCGTCGACCTGGTCGAGAACCGGGCGATCGTGTGGCTCGAGGAAAGCCTGGGCGCCAAGTTCGAATACAAGGACATCCCGGACAATCTGAAGGATGCGGCAGCTGCTGCCCGCTCCGAGCTGATCGAGATGGCGGTCGAGCAGGACGACGCCGTTATGGAGGCCTATCTGGAGGGCAATGAGCCCGACACGGCCACC
>JBGTBK010000353.1:0-6588 GCA_041749355.1 Sandaracinobacter sp.
GAGAAGGCGCGGATCGCAGCCGGTGAGGCCGGCGACTGGGCAAAGCGCCAGCCGCAGGACAATCCGGCCATGGTGGTGGTTGCAGCGCTTGCGGCCGGGGCGCTGATCGGCGCGCTGCTGCCATCTGGCGGGCGAAAGCGCGCCTGATCTTTCATTCAGCTGGGCGTAAGCCGTTGAATCGTAAAAAGGGCCGGTGTGACAGCCGGCCCTTTGCCGTGAACCCTTCCCAGGAGAGTTTGTCTTGAAATCCAGCCTCATTGCCTTTGCGCTTGTGCTTGGCACGCCGATGGCCTTCGTGGCGCCTGCCGCCGCGCAGGAAGCCGCCGGGCCGGCTACACCCGCCCAGCAGAAGATGGCGGCCGACTTCATCGACAAGCTGGCGGCCGACGCCTTTGCGGTGCTGAAGAACAAGAGCCTTTCGAAGGACCAGGCGCGGACCCAGTTCCGGACGCTGCTGCGTGGCAATTTCGATATCGATACCGCCGGCCTCAGGCTGATCCGCACCTATCGGGCGCCGAACAGCCCGGTAAAGCTGACCGATGCGCAGGTGAATGCCTATCGCGCGGCGCTGCCGGACTTTCTGGTGAACACCTATTCCGACCGGCTCTATGATTTTGCCAGCGCCAAGGTCTCGATCGTGCGCACCGCGCCGCGGGGCAATCGGGGTGATGTGGACGTGTACACGCGAATCACCGACCCCAAGGGAGGCAAGCCGATCGAGGCGATCTGGCAGGTGCGCACCACGGGCAAGCCGATGGTGATGAACATCACCGTGAACGGCGTTAACGTGGCGCTGACCCAGGAAGCCGACTTCAAGGCCTATATCGAGAAGAACGGCTTCGACGCGCTGGTGGACTTCATGAAAAAGGCCAAATAACCTCTCCGCCATGAGCGGAAACAGCGAACTCGACCTGTCGGCAGCAGCCTTCGTCCACCCAAGCGCCCTTCTCTACGGGAAAGTGCGGATGGGCGAAGGCAGCAGCATCTGGTGCAACGCCGTGGTGCGGTCCGAAGCCGCGCATGTGGACATCGGCGCCTACACGAACGTGCAGGACTTCGTGATGATCCACACCGATCCGGGCCGGCCGGTGGTGATCGGCACGCACTGCTCCATCACGCACCACGCGACCATCCACGGCTCCACCATCGGCAACAATGTGCTGATCGGGATCAACGCCACCATCTATGGCGGGGCGGTGATCGGCGACAATTCGATCGTGGGCCAGCATGCCTATGTGAAGGACGGCACGATCGTCCCGCCCAACTCCATCGTGGTCGGCAGCCCGGCGAAGGTGATCAAGATGGCCAACAGCTGGGTCGCCAACCGGATGAACGCGCTGTTCTACCACCGCAACGCACTTGCCTATGCGCGCGGCGACCACCGCGCCTGGGAAGGCCCTGAATTCGATGCATGGCTGCAAACCACCCTCAAAAGCTTGACGGCGGAGTTCCGTGCCCTAGAGCCCGCCGCATGAGCAAATTGCACCTTGTGTTCGGCGGCCGGGTGAAAGATCCCCGCGGCCTGGAGTTCGAAGACCCGACCGCGTTGCACGTGGTGGGCGTGTTCCCCGACTATGCCTCCGCCGAAGTAGCCTGGCGCAGCGAAGCCCAACGCACAGTGGACGACGCGCAGATGAAATATGTGGTGGTGCACCTGCACCGGCTGCTGGAGCCTTCGGCCGAGGCCTGAGTTGAAGGTTCGAAGGGGCTTTGCCCCTTCACCCCGGCAGGGGACTGTAGTCCCCTGCACCCCCGATTTTTTTCATGTGCCCACGTCGTGGGGAAGGGCCCGCGCGAAGCGCTGTGGAATGCCTGCGGCGCTGCCCCATGTTTGGGTGTGGATTGCTTCATGTCCTGGGGTGCAGGGGTCATTTGACCCCTGCCGGGGCGCCGGGGCAGAGCCCCGGCTTTACCTTACCTTACCGCCCCTTCCAGACGGGCGCGCGCTTCTCGAGGAAGGCCACCGGCCCTTCCTTCGCGTCTTCGGACGAGAACACCATCGCGCTGGTCTTGCCCGAAATCTTCCACAGCTCTTCCTCGGCCGCGTCGAAGGACATGCGGGCGACCTTGAGGGATTCGCGAACCGACAGCGGGGCGTTTACGCTGATGGCCTTGGCGAGGGTGATGGCTTCGTCGAGCACCTTGTCGGCGGTGGTCAGGCGGTTGACCATGCCGAGTGCGTAGGCGCGGGGGGCGTCGATCGGGTCGCCGGTGGCGACGATTTCGTAGGCGATTGCCGCGGGCAGGCGGCGGGTGAGGCGGAAGACGCCGCCGGCACCGGCGAAGAGGCCACGCTTCACTTCAGGGAGGCCGAATCGGCTGGTGTCTGCGGCGACGATCATGTCGCACGACAGGGCGAGTTCGCAGCCGCCCGCGAGGGCAGGGGCTGCGACGGCTGCGATCCAGGGCTTTTCGCGCTTGGCGCGGGCGAGGCCGCCGAAGCCGCCGTCTGGTGTGGAGAGGGTGTGGCCGCGTCCCTTGGAGATTTCGGAGAGGTCGGCGCCGGCGGAGAAGGCGCCGTCGGACGAGGAGGCGAGGATGACGACGCGGATTTCGGGCGAAGCCTCGGTGTGCTTCACGATCCAGTCCATGGCGGCGGCGAGGTCGCCGTTGACGGCGTTGCGCTTGTCGGGGCGGTTCAGGCGGACGAGGCCGATATGGCCTTCGACGACTTCGAACAGCACTTCACGGCCAACGGATTCTGGCTTCTCGGTCATGTGAGTCTCCCCGGAACTGGTGTTTCGGACTTGTGGATAGGCGCGAAGGCCTTGATGGGGACCCTCGGCAATCTCAGGGGATTTGTCAGGCCGCGCTTCGCCAGTGACAGTGGAAGCCTCCGGGAACACGGGCCGGCATGCGGATCCGGGCGACCGGTCCTGCAGAGACATTCCGCGCGTCGGTGATGGCGAGGAGGCTTTCGTTGGCGTGGGCATCCCACATCAGGTTCAGGAGCCAGCCTTCGCCTTCGCTGCTGCCGGACGGGACGAAGACGGGTTCGCCGCAATAGGCACCGTCGCCGAAGCTGAATTCGTCGCGCTTGCCCGATTCGAGGTGGACTGCGGCGATCGAATCGAAGCCGTCGAGGCGGCCGGCGGTGGGGCGGGCGGTGCCGTTGACGAAGGCGCGGGTGTAGCGGCTGCCCTGCATGCGATCGTCGATGCGGGGGAACTGGAGGTCGAGGTCGTCGATCTGTTCTTCGCGGAAGCTGCCCCCCGAACTGTTGTGACCTCGGCCGATGCGCCAGCGCTTCAGCGTGAAGCGGGTTTCCTGCGGGTCGGGCAGGGAGCCGTCGGCTGCCGGCATGAGGGGCGCGCGCTTTGAGCCCGCGACATCGATCACGACGCTGTCGCCATCGTCGAAGCTGTTGGCGATGTGGAACATGAAGGTGGGGTCGGTTTCGACCCAGCGGATGTCCGAGCCGTCGGAGCCCTTGGCCATCACGCCGAAGACGGATGGGCGGTCGGTTTCCCAGGCGGCGACGGGCTTGCCGGCCATTGCCCGCTCCATCGAGAGGACGACGGGGACGCAGGGGAAGACGATGTGGCGTTCGGTGAGCGCGAAGTCGTGCATCATGGACGCATAGGGCTGGTCGACCCAGGCGGTGTGGCGCGGGCGACCGGCGGCGTCGATGATGTTGTAGCGGATGGCGGTGGAGCCTGGGCCTTTGGCCGAATAGCCGAAGGCGTGCATCGCGCCGTCGGCCGGGTCGATCTTGGGGTGGGCGGTGAAGGGGCCGGTGACCGTGTTCTCGTAGGTCTCATAGCCGCGGGTTTCCAGCGTGTCCGGGTCGAGAGCGGTTGGCGGGCAGCCTTCCATCAGGGCGAGCAGCTGGCCTGCGTGCGGCCAGATGTGGGTGTTGGCGGTGTTGTACTCCATCGGCGAAACTGACGGGTCGTTGAAGCGGGGGTTGCCGAACACGCCGAACAGGCGGCGGCCGGCGGCGCGCTCGAGCTCGTACTTGCGGGTGCGGACGTAGCGGTTGCGCATGGAGGCACGGCCGCCGGAGAGCCGGATCGCGTAGATCATCCCGTCGCCGTCGAAGACATGGTAGCGGTCGTCCGGATGGGGCGGATGCGCGGGATCGGGGCCGTTGCGGTAGAAGGTGCCTTCCAGGCCTTCGGGGATCTTCCCTTCGATCACCAGGTCGGGCGCGTCCATCTCGGCGCCGAAGGGGCGGTAATAGCCCTTCAGATAGGGATTGTCGGGAAAGGGGAGCGACATGGGACGTCTCCTTCTGGCTTTCAGGCGTCGCGGCTCCAGCGCATCGGGGCGGGATCGAGCCGTTCGAGGATGTAGAGGCTGCCGAAGGCGCCGCGCACGAGGCGGAAGCCGTCGTCGAGGTAGGTGACTTCGGTTTTCAGGCCGGCGTGGCGGACGCCATCGGCTGACAGGCGGATTGGGGCGCCCGGGCCGATCACCAGCGCTTCGGTTGCG
This sequence comes from Sandaracinobacter sp., assembly GCA_041749355.1. GTDB lineage: Bacteria > Pseudomonadota > Alphaproteobacteria > Sphingomonadales > Sphingomonadaceae > Sandaracinobacteroides. The sequence continues at coordinate 4,435 of JBGTBK010000353.1, forward strand.
ACGATGTCGATGTGCTGGTCGTCCTGCACCTCATACTGGCCGGCCATCACCTGGATTCCGGGTGTTCCGTCGGCCCAGAGGAAGTGGATGACATTGTCGTAGAGGCCGGTGGACGGATCGACCTCGTTGTAGAGTTCGACCACTTCGACCGGCTGGGCGGGAAGGATGCCGAGGCTGAGCCTGGCAAGCGTGGTGGAGCGCTGGAGATCGAGGTTGGAGTAGAGCAGCCGCCAGCGGCCGCGCAGCAGGCTTGCAGCGCGAGCGGGTTCGGGGGTGGGGTTCAGGGCTTCGAGCTCGGCGGCGAGTGCACGGATGCGGGCGGTGTCGGCCTCGCCGGCCCGGAAACCGACTTCGGTGAGCGCACCGAGGGAGGCGAGATCCCGTTTGAGGGACGCCGGGGTGCGGAGGGCAGGAGCTGTGCGCATGGGGCCAGAAGGCGCTTCGACCGGCCTGTTCGTCAACCTGCCTGTGGCGGGAGGGTCAGCCCGACTGCGCGACGGGCCATCAGGCTGGCTGCGAGAGGGTGAGCGCGATCTTGCCGATATGGCCGCCCGATTCCATCAGGCGGTGGGCATCGTCTGCCTGTTCGAGCGGGAATTCGCGGAACAGGTGGGGCTTCAGCGTGCCGTCGGCGAAATGCGGCCAGACCTGTTCGCGCAGCGCGTCAGCTATAGCGCCCTTTTCGGCGACGCTGCGGGGGCGGAGCAGGGAGCCTGTGACGTGGAGGCGCCGGCGCATGAGGAAGGCGATGTCGAGTTCGAGGCGGTTGCCCTTCTGGAAGGCGATGGAGACATGCCGGCCGCCTTCGCGCAGCGAGGCGAGGTTGCGGGGGAAATATTCGCCGCCAACCATGTCCAGCACCACGTCGACACCACGGCCTTCGGTGAGGTCGCGGACCTTGGGGGCGAAATCGCCATCGTTGTAGTTGATGGCGTGCGTTGCGCCGCGGTCGAGCGCTGCCTTGCACTTTGCGTCGGTGCCGCAGGTGACGATGATCTGCAGGCCCCGGAGACGGGCGAAGTCGATTGCGGTGACGCCGATGCCCGACGTGCCGCCGTGGACGAGAAGGGTTTCGTTGCCGCGGCAGGCGGCGAGGTCGTGGAGGTTGGCCCAGACTGTGAACCAGGTTTCGGGAAGGGTCGCGGCCTCGGCAAAGCGCATGCCGGGCGGCACGGGGAGGCACTGGACGGCAGGCGCTGCGACATAGTCGGCATAGCCGCCGCCGGCGACGAGGGCGGTGACGGGATCGCCGACTGCAAGTGCGGCAACCCCTTCACCGAGCGCCACGATCTCGCCTGCGGCCTCAAGGCCCATGATGGTGGGGGCGCCGGGCGGCATCGGGTACAGGCCCATGCGCTGCAGCACGTCCGGGCGGTTGACGCCGGCTGCATGGACTCGGATCAGGACTTCGCCGGGGCCGGGCTGGGGCACGGGCCGCTCGACGATTTCGAGGACATCGGGGCCGCCGGGCTTTGCCGGGTCGATTGCGCGCATGGTTTCCGGGATGCTCATGCCGTCCCCGTTGCTGCGGGGCTTGCGAAAGTGCAAGTGCTGGGACCGAATTGGGAGGGGATGGACGGTGGACCCTGAAGAATTTCTGGCAATGCGGCCCGAGAGCCCGCTGGCGCTGTTGCGGCGGGAGGATCTGGACCGGCTTTCGGTGGACGAGCTGGCCGAGCGGATTGCCCTGCTGGAGGCAGAGGTTGCGCGGACGAAGGCCAAGCGCGAGTCGGCGAGCGCGTTCCGATCGCAGGCCGACGGGCTGTTCCGCAAGTGAAGCTGTTGTGGCGGCTGGTTGTGCGGGATCTTTCGCTGATGGCCGGGCGGCCGGGTGAATGGCTGATGCCGCTGGCCTTCTTCCTGCTGGTGGCGATGCTGCTGCCCTTTGCGATCGGGCCGGAGCCGGTTCTGCTGGCGCGGCTGGCGCCCGGAATCCTGTGGGTCGGTGCGTTGCTGGCGAGCCTGATGCCGGTGAACACCCTGTTTGCCATTGATTCGGCCGATGGCACGCTGGACCAGCTGATGGTGCGCGGCATTGCTGCCGAGACGCTGGCGGCTGCCCGGCTTGCGGCCTTGTGGATCGGCTTCGGGGTGCCGCTGCTGCTGGCGGCGCCGCTTGCGGCTGTGCTTCTGGGGATGCCGATGGAGGTGCTT
>JBGTBK010000354.1:0-2928 GCA_041749355.1 Sandaracinobacter sp.
GCGGCATGGGCCTGGCAGAAATACCAGCGTTCGGGGCTGTTCGGCGCCTTGGGGGCGGGGCGATCGCCCGGTCGCGGCGGGCACCTGCCGGCAGCTGAACTCCGGTTCGGACGGGGTTGCGCAGGCTTTCGCCCGCAGGCAAGGACAGGCCGACCGAAAGCTGCGAGGGAGGACCGACATGGGACGCGGAGTGCCGCTGGCCGACTATCTGGCGCTGAAGGGCAAGGCGCTTGGCAGCTCGGACTGGATCGAGGTTTCCCAGGAGCGGATCGACCAGTTTGCCGAGACCACCGAGGACCGGCAGTTCATCCATATCGACCCCGAGGCTGCGAAGGCGACTCCGTTCGGGACGACCATCGCGCACGGCTATCTGACGCTCTCGCTGCTGTCGAAGATGGCTTATGATGCGATGCCCGGCATTGCCGGCGCGAAGATGGGCGTGAACTATGGGCTGAATTCGGTGCGCTTCCTGGCGCCGGTGAAGAGCGGCAGCCGGGTGCGCGGACATTTCACGATGAAGGATGTGATCGAACGGTCGGCGGGCGTTGTGCAATCGACCGTGGAGGTGAAGGTTGAGATCGAGGGCGAGGAAAAGCCCGCTCTGGCGGCCGAATGGGTGACGCTGAGTTATGTTTGAGTTTGGTTGTAACTGACGGAACCATCTGAAATTCTTGGGAGAACTATCATGCGTGATGCCGTTATCGTTTCCACCGCCCGGACTCCTCTGGGCAAGGCGCACCGGGGCACCTTCAACGCGACTCTGACGCCAACGCTTGCCAGCCACGCGCTGAAGGCGGCTGTCGAGCGCGCGAAGCTGGAAGGCCCCGAGATCGACGATGTGATCATGGGCTGCGTGCTGACCCAGGGGTCGGGCGGCGGGAACATCGCCCGCACGGCGCTGCTGCGCGCCGGACTGCCGGTGACCGTTTCGGGGCAGACGATCGACCGGCAATGTTCGTCGGGGCTGATGGCGATCGCGACGGCTGCCAAGCAGATCATCATCGATGGGATGCAGATTGCCGTGGGGGCGGGCGTCGATTCGCTGTCGACCGTGCAGAACGACAAGTTCCGGGCCGAGGGCGACCCCGAGCTGGTGGCGATGCACCCCGACATCTACATGCCGATGATCGACACCGCCGAGGTGGTGGCCAAACGCTATGGCGTGAGCCGCGACCGGCAGGACGAATATGCCTACCAGTCGCAGATGCGCACTGCGGCGGCCCAGCAGGCCGGCAAGTTCGACGACGAGATCGTGCCTGTGACGGCCACCATGAAGATGGTGAACAAGGAAACGAAGGAAGTCATCGAGCGGGTGGTGACGCTGACCAAGGACGAGGGCAACCGGCCGGAAACGACTCTGGACGGGCTGAAGGGCCTGACTCCGGTTCGCGGGCCCGGCATGAACGTGACGGCGGGCAATGCGAGCCAGCTGTCGGATGGGGCCTCTGCGGCGGTTCTGATGGAAGCCGGCGAAGCGGCTCGTCGTGGGCTGGCCCCGCTTGGCCGCTATGTTGGCATGGCGGTTGCCGGCCTGGAGCCCGACGAAATGGGCATCGGGCCGATCTATGCGGTGCCGAAGCTGCTGAAGCAGAATGGCCTGAAGGTGGACGACATCGGGCTGTGGGAGCTGAACGAGGCCTTTGCCGTGCAGGTGCTTCACTCGGCCGACGTGCTGGGGATTCCGATGGACAAGCTGAACGTGAACGGTGGGGCGATCTCCATCGGGCACCCGTTCGGCATGTCGGGCGCACGCCTGGTTGGCCATGCGCTGATCGAGGGCAAGCGCCGTGGCGTTCGCCACGTGGTCGTGACCATGTGCGTGGGCGGCGGCATGGGCGCTGCCGGGCTGTTCGAGGTTCTCTGACGACCGACCCCCGGTCCGGCATTCATGGCCCTTGGGGGTTGGAACCGGACCGGGGTGTGCCTAACTTGGTAGGCGAGAGAGGTTACCGCCCTTTGATGTGTGGGCATGCGGGGAAAGGACCTGTTCGATGGCAAGCACTGGCAAGACGATTACCGACCTGGCTGACGATGTGGCCGGCAAGACGAAGCGCGCGGCTGGCGTTGCGAAGGACAAGGCGGCCGAAGTGATGGTCGATGTGAAGGACGAGGCGGCCGAGATCTTCGAGAAGACCGGCGCAGGGGCCAAGACGACGGCGTCCAGCGGCAAGGACATGGCGGCTGACGCGGTTGCCGGCCTTGCCGATGCGGCGCGGCAGATGGCCGGCAAGCTGGACGACGGCAATGCCGACGGCAGCAACGCCAAGGCGGCCGACATGGCGCGCAAGGCGGCCGATTCGATGGAGAGATTCTCGGGGCGGCTGCGCGAGAAGGACATCGAGGAAATCGCCGACGATGCGCGGACTGCGGTTCGGAACAATCCGGCAATCGCGGTTGGCGCTGCGGCCGTGATCGGCTTTGCGCTGGCGCGGTTCCTGAAGGGTTCCGGTGGCCGGGACGCCTGATCCGGCACTTGACGAGTCGGGCGACCGCGCGGCCCTGAAGGAGGGCCCGCGGCGCTCGATCGTCGACACCTGGATCGAGCTGCTTGCGGATGCGGGCGGGCTTGTCCGGGTGGAGGCGGCGCTTGCGCGGGCGGAGACGGCGCAGAATCTGAAAGTGGTTGGCCGCGAATCGGCCAAGATGGCAGCCGGTTTTGCGCTGCTGATGCTGGCGCTGGTGTTCCTGACCATCGCGGCGGTCGTGGGGATTGCGCACTTCATCGGCTATCTGCCGGCGCTGCTGCTGGTGATGCTGGCCTGTGTGGGCGGCGGGATCGGACTGCTCATGAGCGGGAAGAAGCGGCTTTCGGGGCAGACCATCTTGCCCGAGCGCGTGCTGCGGCGGATGGCGCGGGATCTCGACATGCTGGCCGAGCGGGCGCCGCTTCCGGTGGCCCCTGTGGCCGGTCCGGCTCCGGCGGCGGAC
>JBGTBK010000355.1:0-2505 GCA_041749355.1 Sandaracinobacter sp.
CCTGCTGCGCCGATGCGGGCGCGCCCAGCGCCACGACCAGCCCGAGCGTCCATATCCGAGGGGCACAGCGCATCCACGCCCCAGAAGCCCAGGAATGCGCCGGCCGCAACGGGAAATGCGACCTGCGGCGCATGGGCGCCCACACGCCGTCGCAAGCCAGCGGTTGAGGAAGTGGATGAAGGGGCGCTGCCCCTTCCAACCCCGGCAGGGGCCAAAGGGCCCCTGCACCCTCGGAGTTTGAAAGTGGCTCTCCCACCCCGTCACCCCCGGGCTTGATCCGGGGTCCAGCTTTGAATGCGCCTTCGGCGCGGATGAATGTCTGATTTGGGGTGGAAAGCCGACTGTCTGCTAGTCCTAATCTGACTTTAGCAGGCTAAAACTGAGGGTTGTGAGGTCGAAGGTCTTTAGGTCGACCGTTTCACCCGTGACATCTCCGTATTGGAAACCCTCAAGTACGCTCGGCTCGCCGGTTGAGCACCACAGAAGGAATCCCATCCAGGCATCCTCTCCAAGCCCAATCATCTTAGCATTTGGGCCGGAGATCGGCTGGGGCCAGACACAATGGGGATCGAGCGGAGCAGCGCGAAAATAAGTGTAGAACCCATGACCTGTATTCTCGCGGCTTAGGACCTCAGCTGATGACAGGAATTCGGTTAGACCCGCCAAGGTGTCGCGCTGAGCATCACAAATCGCATCGATAACGCTCTTTTCCAAATCAGTGAAGGTCAGCATGGCGCGACCTTAGGAGGTGTTCAAATATCTGAAAAGGGGTCGAAAGGTGCCAGGCCCCCATACGAACCGGAGTGCTGAAAAGCATAACGGCATGTGCCCTCCGTCCAAACCCCGTGGGTGCAGGGCATTTAATGCCCTGCCGGGTTCCAAGGGCGGCCAACCCGGGGACACAATACCAATTCGAAACCCTGACCGCTCCGTCCCAAAGCCCCGCCAACCCCACCTGTCCTGCACCCGCAAAACCTGCCTGCCTCCGGCTCGCTCTTTCCCCCGTTGATCCCCGCGAGACGCCTCTGCCCGGCTGGCCCCATTCCGTGCAACGCGCCTGCGCTCGTGCACAGGAGTCATCACCTGTCACCCCGGGCTTGACCCGGGGTCCAGCTTTGAATGCCCGGACGGCGCAATTAAGAGTTTAGCCTCTCAGCTCGCGTGCTCTGTCTCGCTCATACGCCGCTGCCGTCTTGGAAGCTGGAAGCAGATGAATTGCTCTCCAGACCACTTCCCTTGCTTCCGCTGCCGCCGGCGTCTTGCAACCATCTGCGTACGGCAGACGGAACTGGCCCATCGGATTGTCCTCGATTGAAGACGTCCTACCCTTGGCGTGAAACATGATGCTCACCTCGCCGAAGTCATGAGAACCGATTGGTGTGCATCCCATTGGTCGATGTTCTCCATCTGGAAAGTCCAGCTTCTCTGGGCGGACGCGCCAAAACAGCCTCCTTACAGACATTGCAGAATCACGGGACATGCGGAACGTTTCCTGACCCTTTACGGTGTTAGCTGCCGATCTGTAGTCAGAGAATTTATGCGTGATGCTCAGCGAGTCATCGGGCCTCAACTCATACGTCAGACTATGGCCGCCATCTGGCCCGCCGCCCAAGCGGATATAGATGATCTCACTGGACAGCGCAGCTTCGGAGGGAAGCGTCTTTGCACCGACAAGACTAGTGGATGGATCGATCGCAGGGGCCCCGCACGACATGCAGAGCAATAGAACCGACACATTTGCAACTGCCGCTCGGCACATGATTGAAGCATCGCCGCGAACCGTGATTTTCGCAAGGAGCGAGGTGCGGCTCACCTCGCCCAATTCCGGGGGTGCAGGGCATTCAATGCCCTGCCGGGTTGCAAGGGCAGAGCCCTTGCGTTCACGGCGACCCGCTCAGCCGCCTGCCCGGACGATGGCGTCGGCGGCCGGGGCGGCGATGCGGTCGGCTTCGGCGCCTTCGACGCCCAGGCCGCGCAGGATCAGCAGGGTGAGTTGCTGGGCTGTGGCGACTGACAGGGCGGGGACGGGTTCGTTCAGGATTCGCTGCATGCCCACCTGCACGACTCCGATGATCAGCAGCACGCCGCATTCGAGCGTGGGGATGCGGGCCAGTGCGCCGGCGCCCTGGGGTTCGTCGATCGCCTAGCGGAAGAACACGCAGACGGCCCGGGCCACGCGGTGGGCTGCGTCGGTCTCGTTGGCGTCATCCCTTCGTGCTGCCCACCTCCACATTCCGCACGAACTGGTAGCGCACGCCCATCTTTCGCGCGATCTCGCTTCGGCTGAGCCCCTGCGCGAGCCAGTGGCGGATTTCGGCGGACTTGGAGGGGAAGCCCCTGCTGGCCGTCGACGCGGCCGGGGCCGCTTCGGGCTCCTCCTCGGCGGCGAAATCCAGAGTCCACACAGGAGCCTCCAGCGCTGCCGCAAGGGCCGCGCGCACCTTCGGCCGCCCATGGCCGTTGCCGCTTTCGATGCGGCCGAGCCAGACCTGGCTGATGCCGGCG
>JBGTBK010000356.1:0-7417 GCA_041749355.1 Sandaracinobacter sp.
GCAGCGGTGGCAGACTTGTCCGCCGTACGGGCCAAGCGGGCGCAGGAACAGGCCGATGCGCCGTCGACGGCCGTGCCGCTGGTGGGCCGGATTGCAGCCGGTCTGCCGATCGAGGCGATCGAGGACCATGAACAGCTGGCCGTGCCGCAGGCGCTGCTGGGGCCGGGCGAACATTATGCGCTGCAGGTGTCGGGCGACTCCATGATCGAGGCGGGCATATTCGACGGCGATTTTGCACTGATCCGCAAGTGCGAGGAGGCGCGCGAGGGGGATATCGTTGTCGCGCTGATCGACAATGCCGACGCCACGCTGAAATATTTCCACCGCGAGAAGGGGATGGTGCGGCTGGACCCGGCCAACAGCCTGTACGACCCGCAGCGCTATCTGCCCTCGCGCGTGAAGATCCAGGGCAAGCTGGCGGGACTGCTGCGGCGGTATTGAGGGCGGTAGGAGGCCGTCAAAGGGTCAGGTCAACATCCTTACCCCAGGTCAACCCGCAGGCGTCTGCGGCTTTCATTGCGATCCGCATTTTGGTCGCACTGCTTTCATTGGTGCCCACGAACCAGCCTCCCGGAAGCGTGGCATTGGATCGAGCAGCAATGTCGGGCTGCTTCGGGTAAACGTCGGCAATCGTGCGGGCGATGTTGTTCCGGCCGCGGGTCTTGACCGCATTGGCCATGACTTCCTGCCTATCGGGATGCCGCCGAAAAAGCTCGGAAAGGAAGGCAACCCACACGGTCACCTGATTCCTCCCCGTTCCAGACTGTGTGCCTAGCCGCCAGCCTAGGACTTTGCTGTCAGTGACTGGCTGCCTTGCCACCGACGGGTGGTCGCTAACAGGGTTGCTTGGCGGTGGCACCGGCACGGGAGCGCTAGGTCTCGAGAGGGGAGCGACACCCTTTGGCGGAACAGCCAACCCTTGGGACTTTGAGTAGAGGAACCTCGCAACTGCCTCATCCGAAGGACGGTGGCCCGAAAGGCTTTCGACATTGTCCTGTAGGAGTTTGACCAATTCCGGGTCAGGCCCGCGAAGCATGTCGTCCCAGGCTTGGGGCAACTTTTCGGCGGCACGCCTGCGTGCTGCCTGATCGTGATAGTCTGCGCTTGCGTCTGCCAGTGCATTGCCGTTCTGGATCCGCCCCTTGTCGAGATAGCGGGTGAACCTGAACTCGGCTTCCGCTTCGTCTCTCTCGAGAAGGTCCAGCTGAAAAACCCGCCGCTCGTCGTAGGTGCCGAACTGGCCAGGCAGGTAGAAGCTCCAAATGCGCCCGTCAGTCAGGACCGCAATCTGCGCCCCTTCATGGAAGGCATATTCAAACAGCTGGCGGTCGGCCTCCCCCGACTTGCCGACCCCCTTTACCTCGACGAAAACCGCAGGCGAGCCGGCCCTGGGTGCCAAAGCATAGTCAACTCGACCCTTGCCCGTCGCATACTCTGGCTTGACGACCGTCGGGTCGGAGTCGTCCCAGCCGAGTTCGCGCAGGACCGGGACGACTATGCTTGTCGAAACCGCACGCTCATTCGGATACGAGCCTCGACTGAGGCCATCCCGAATACGCTGCAACAAGAGGCGCATGGTGCCTCAGGCGCCGCCCAGCGCACCCTGCGTGACCATGCAGTAGAGCATGGGAAGCGACAGGACCGTGTTGGTGCGGCTGAAGATCATCGCGGTGCTTGCGGCCTTGGCCTTGGTGTCGGCGTCGGCCTCCACGATCCCCAGCGCCTTCTTCTGGTTCGGCCAGATGAGGAACCACACGTTGAAGGCCATGATCAGCGCGATCCACATGCCGAGCCCGATCAGACGGTAGGGGGATTGCAGCGACAGGGCCTCGATCATGTAGCCCGACAGCATCGAGACGATGAGGCCGGTGATGACGGTGACGAGGGCGGCCCAGCGGAACCAGAACAGCGCTTCAGGTGCAATGAACTTGGAAACGGCCGGCTTCAGCTCGGCCGGCACCTTGGGCATGGTGGGGATCTGCACGAAGTTGAAATAATAGAGCAGGCCGATCCACATGATGCCGGCCAGCACGTGCAGGAAGCGGAAGAAGCCGTTGGCATAGCCTTCGGCCGACACCAGATGGCCGTGGAATCCGAACAGCACGACAAGCAGGAGCGCCGTGCCCAGAAGGACCGCGTAGCTCAGGTTTCCAAGCAGTTTCGCCATGGAGAAGAACCCCCTTTTTCAGTCTATTGAGGACCGCATTGGTGCGGCTTGTGGCTGCCTCATGCCAGCGCTGCCGAGCGGTTGCAATCATTTCGCAATGCAGCCAACGCTCCGGCCGGCATGCGAACAGGACCTATCCTTCTCTACGTGATCGGCATCGCGGTGTTCTGCGTGATGGACGTCGTGATGAAGGCGCTGGTCCAGACCAATCCGGCGATCATGGCGACCTTCTGGCGCTATGTGTCGGCGATCCTGTTCACCGGGCTGATCTGGCTGCAGGCCGGGCGCCCGGCCATCACCCGCGAAATGCTGCCGGTGCACATGCTGCGGGGCGCGATCCTTGCGGTGTCGGCCACGCTGTTCTTCTGGTCGCTGGGGGTGCTGCCCCTGTTGCAGGCGGTCACCATCGCCTTCATCGCCCCCTTGCTGATCCCGCCGATCGCGGCCCTGATCCTGAAGGAGCGGATGCAGGCCGGCAGCGTGATTGCCGGCCTGATCGGCTTTGCCGGCGTTCTGGTCGCGGTTGGGTTCGAGGCCGAGGACTGGCGCGGCGAGCAGCTTCTTGGCGTGGCGGCCGTGCTTGGGGCGGCCGTGACCTATGCCGTTTCGACGGTGCTGATGCGGCTTCGGGCTGCGCGCGACGGGCCTGCGGTGCTGAGCCTGCTGGGTGCGATCTTTCCGGCCGCGGTGCTTGGCCCGGTGATGGCGATTGTCATCCCGCCCGAGCAATGGCTGCCGCGCGGCATGGACTGGCTGTGGGTGGCGGCAGCCGGGGCTTCGGGCGCGATTGCGCTGCAGTTCATCGCGAGGGCCTATGCCCGGGCCGAGGCGCAGGTGCTGGCGCCTTTCGAATACACGGCGCTTGGCTGGGCGGCGCTGTTCGGATGGGTCTTCTTTGCAGAGCCGGTGATGGCACGCACATGGGCCGGTGCGCTGATCGTGGCAGGGGCCTGCCTGTGGCAGGCGCGCAAGGCCTCCAGCGGCAGGGCCAAGATTGTGCAGACGCCGTCGAACCCGGCCGCCTGAAAGCCCCCAGGCCGTGAATCAGGCCGCGAAGCTGGGCCTCGCCGCGCAGCGCTCCACATAGCCGGGAAGCCAGCCGAGGCCTGCGGGCAGCGGCGCGCCGGATTTGGCGCCGAACAGCAGGAAGGTGCCGAGCAGGATGTCGGCGAAGCTGAAGCGCTCGCCGCAGACCCAGGTCTGGCCGGCCAGCAGCGCATCGAGTTGGGCGAGATTGCCGTTGAGCAGGCCGATCATCTCGGCGCCCGCGGATTCGGACAGGAGCGGCATGCGCGGCGCGAAGAAGGGCCGGCCGACGGTTGCGCGGAAGCCGGCCATGAACGGCTCCATGATGCGGTGGTCGATGCGGCGGCACCACATGCGGGTTTCGGCGCGTTCGGCCGCGTCGTTGCCGATCAGTGCGGGCTGGGGGTGAAGCTCCTCGATCAGCTCGCAGATGGCGGTGACTTCGGCGATCACCTTGCCGGTATCGAGTTCGAGGGCGGGGAGCTGACCCATCGGATTCTTCGCCTTGAAGGCCTCGCCCCGGTTCTCGCCCTTCATGATGTCGATGGAGACGAGGTCGAGGTTGATGCCCTTTTCGGCGGCGAAGGTGCGGACGATCTGGGGGTTGGGCCCGACGCTGTTGTAGAGACGCATGTCTGAGTTCCTCCCGAGGCTTGCCGGCCTGTCTAGCCGAGGACCGGGCCGCTTTCGCCCCCCCGGCCTTGAGAGCTTGTGGAACCGGCAGGGCAAGGCCTAGGCGTGGCTCTACCGTTGCGGGGAGGCGCGGACAGACATGGCAACCCAACCATTCAGCTGGTCGAGCGACACCATCGACGACCGCATCGTGAACCCGGCGACCTACACCGATCTGCCGGCGCTGCTGGCCGATTATGCGACGCTGCGTACGACGGACCCGGTGCACTGGACCGAGCCGAAAGGATACCGGCCTTTCTGGGCGATCACCCGCCATGCCGACATCGTTGCCGTTTCCAAGGCCAACGACCGCTTCATCAACCGCGAGCGGACTTACCTCAGCCCGATCGAGGGCGAGCAGTGGATCGTTCAGATGACGGGCGACACCCACCTGTTCCGCACGCTGGTGGACCTGGACGACCCCGAGCACCGCAAGCTCAGGCAGGTGACGCATGCCTGGTTCCAGCCGGGTGCGGTGAAATCCAACCTGGAGGGCAAGGTCCGCGCGATTGCGCGCGAGCATGTGGCGCTGATGCAGGAGAAGGGCGAGACCCTCGACTTCGTGAACGAGGTGGCGCTGTTCTATCCGTTGCGGGTGATCATGGAGATCCTTGGCGTGCCGCGCGAGGACGAGCCGCTGATGCTGAAGCTGACGCAGGAGACCTTCGGCGCGCTGGATCCGGACGTGATCGCGCGCTCGCAGATCCTGACGGAGGGCGCGTCCCTGTGGGGCGGGACGACCGGCGAAAGCCAAGTGGACCTCTTGCAGCTGGCGCAGATCTTCTTCCAGTATTTTGGGCGTGTGATTGCCGACCGGCGGGCCAATCCGCGCGACGATGTGGCGAGCGTGATCGCAAACGGCACGATCGACGGGCAGCCGATCCCGGAGCGGGAGGCGCTGTCCTACTATGTGATCACGGCGACGGCCGGCCATGACACGACGAGTTCGTCAGCGGCCGGCGGCTTCTGCGAGCTGGCGCGAAACCCGGCCGAGCTTGCCAAGCTGAAGGCCGATCCGTCGCTGATCCCGCTGTTCGTGGAGGAGATGATCCGCTGGTCGACGCCGGTGAAGCATTTCATGCGGACCGCGACCGAGGACACGGAGGTGGGCGGCAAAACCATTCGCAAGGGCGACGGGCTGTGCCTCTTCTATCTGTCGGGCAACCGCGACGAGAGCGTGTTCGCCGACGCCGACGGTTTCATCGCCGACCGCAACCCCAACCCGCATGTGAGCTTCGGGCATGGGGTTCACCTGTGCCTGGGGATGCACCTGGCGCGGCTGGAGCTGCGGATCCTGTTCGAGGAGCTGCTGCCCAGACTCGCTTCGGTGGAGCTGACCGAGGAGCCGAAGCTGAGCTATGCCAATTTCGTGAACGGGCTGAAGACGCTGCCTGTGCGCGTGAAATGGGATTGAGCCCTGCTGCAAGGATTGCCCTGAAGGACGAGGCCTGGCGGCTGGAGCCTGCCGCCTATCCGAGGCACCTGGTGCTCGAGCCGCGCTATGGCGACATGGATGTGAATGCGCATCTGAACAATGTCGCGATTGCGCGGCTGTTCGAGGAGGCTCGGGTGCGGACATTGAGCGAACTGCGCAAGGCGCCTTCGCGGGGCGATCCTTCGTCGATGATGATTGCGCATTTGGGCATCGATTACCTGGCCGAGGGCCGCTACCCCGGAACCATCGATGCGGCCCTTGCGGTGACCGATGTGGGGCGCAGCAGCTTCCGGCTGGGGCTTGCGCTGTTCCAGCAGGGCCGCGCGATCGCGCTGGCGGACTGTGCAATGGTGAACCTGGCCGACAGGCGCCCGGCCCCGATCGGGCCCGAGCTGAAAGCCGCACTGGAGGAGCTGCGCAATGGCGGATGAGATCACGGGTTTCAGCGGCCCGGCCGACGATCTGGCCGCAATCCGGGCGCTGCACGACCGCTATGCGGACGCTGTGAACCGCAACGACCCGGCGGCCTGGGGCGCGCTGTGGGCCGAGGATGCGGTGTGGGAGCTGATGGGGATGCGGGTGGAAGGCCGGCCCGCGATCCTGGGGCTGTGGACGCAGGCGATGGCGGGCTTTTCCTTTGTCGGCTTCTTCAGCCAGCCTGGCGCGATTGCCGTGGCGGGTGACGGGGCGGAAGGCCGGGTCTGGACGCACGAGGTGCTGGACGGGCCGGAGGGCGAGCGTCGCCCGCTTGGCCGCTACGACGATGTCTATGTGAAGCGCGGCGGCGAGTGGCTCTATGCCGAGCGCCGCTTCAACATGAGGAGGCCCTGACATGCCGATCGTGATCACTGGTGAAGTCGACCTTCAACCCGGCCAGCGCGACGCGGCGCTTGCAGGCGCAAAGCCCTTCATCGACGAGGCGCTGGCCGAGCCCGGCTGCCGCCACTACAGCTGGGCGGTCGACCCCTATCTGCCCGACCGCATCCATGTGTTCGAGGAGTGGGACACGGCCGACCAGCTGGCGACGCACCTGGTGGCACCTTCCTATTTCGGGATGCTGGGGCATCTTTCGCAGTTCGGCATCGCGGCCGCGGTGACCCGCAAATATCGGGTCGACCTGATCGAGCCGGTCTATGGCGCCGACGGCGTTGCAACTGCCCGTTTCGCGGGAGAAGCGGCATGATCCGGCTGGACGGCAAGGTCGCAATCGTGCTGGGCGCGGCGGGCGCTGACAATATGGGGCAGGTGATCGCGCGCGCCTTTGCCAAGGCCGGTGCGAAGGTGCTGGTGGCCGGCCGCAAGGAGGCCCCGCTGAAAGCATTGGCAGCCGAGATCGGCGGCGACTGGGTGCTGGCCGACATCACGAAGAAGGCGGACGTGGAGGCGCTGTTCGCCGAGACGGTGAAGCGGCACGGCAAGGTCGATGTGGCGGTGAACGCAACCGGCTGGGGGCTGCTGAAGCCGCTGACCGAGATCAGCGAGCAGGAGCTGGACGACCTGGTGGCGCTGCAGTTCAAGGGCGTGCACCATTTCCTGGCAGGCGCCGTTTCCCACATGACAGGCGGCGGCTCGATCATCCAGATTTCGTCGGCCTCCACCTTTGCGCTGCTGTGGAACCATGCCGCCTATATCGGCACCAAGTCCGGCGCGGATGCGCTGATCCGCTGTGTCGCGAACGAATATGGCGCGCAGGGCATAAGGGCCAATTCGATCGCGCCCGGCCTCACCTCGACGCCCATGACGGCCGACGCGATGGCGGCGCCCGGGCTGGAGGCGGCCTTTGCGAAGGAGTATCCGCTCGGCCGCATCGGCACGTCAGACGATGTGGCGGATGCCTGCCTTTGGCTGGCGTCTGATGGCTGCTTCGTGACCGGGCAGACCTTGCAGGTGAACGGCGGGCTGACGCTGCGGCGGAACCCGACGCCTGACGAGATGCAGGCAGCCGTGATGGCGGCGATGGCTGCTATGCAGCCGAGCGGATGAAGCCGCCGGCAGTTTTCAGAAGGCGGCGGCGATGAAGCCGCCGCCGAGCACCCGGTTTCCATCGTAGCAGACGGCGGCCTGGCCGGGTGACACGCCGAACTGCGGCTGGGCGAGGTCCAGCCGGGGGGCCGCGC
>JBGTBK010000357.1:0-3903 GCA_041749355.1 Sandaracinobacter sp.
GCGGCCGAGGGCGTGGTGGCCGGCGCGCAGGCCGATGAGGCACGTGCTGCCAGCCGTGTGGCCGAAGTGGATCGGGCAGAGGCGGACCGAATTCTATCGCGCGGTGGCGCGTCGGGCGATGGCATCGTGCGACTGGTAGCCCCGATATCGGGCCGGGTGTCGCGGGTGTCGGTGGAAACCGGCGGCCCGCTCGACGGCATGACGGCCCCCTTCGTGATCGACGGCAGCAACCGCTATGCCCTTGATCTGCAACTGCCCGAGCGACTCGCCAGAAAGGTCAGGCCCGGTATGGCCGTGCTGCTCCCGGATGGCGCGCGCGGCGAGATCCTCTCGGTCGCGCCCGGGCTCGATCCTGCAACCCGCTCAATCAAGGCGATCGCCCGGATCGGCGCGGCCCCCGGCCTGCTGGCCGGGGGATCGCTGTCGGTCACGATCCTGGGGGACGCGCAGGCTTCCTTGGTGACCGTGCCTGCCGCCGCCGTCACACGGATGGACGGGCGTGACGTCGTCTTCGTCCGCGGGAAGGCGGGCTTCCAGCCGGTCGCGGTCATCGTCGGCACCAGCGCTGATGGCCAGACGACAATCGCCGAGGGGCTCGAGGCAGGAACGACCGTGGCGGTGTCGAACCTGCCCGAGCTCAAGTCCCAGGCGGCCCGTTGAGATGCTGCGCCGTCTGGTCGAATGGTCGCTGACCAACCGAATGGCCGTGCTGCTGCTGTCGCTGCTTGTTGCCGCGATCGGCATCTGGTCGTTCGTGACGCTGCCGATCGATGCCTTCCCCGACATCGCGCCAACCCAGGTGAAGCTGATCCTGAAGGCGCCGGGCATGACGCCCGAGGAGGTGGAGGCGAAGGTCATCACGCCCATCGAGCAGCAGCTGCTCGGCATCCCGGGTCAGAAGATGCTCCGCTCGGTCGCGAAATATGCGATCGCGGACATCACCATCGACTTTGCGGATTCGGCCGACATCTATTGGGCGCGCAGCCAGGTGGCAGAGCGCTTCGCCTCAGTGCAGGGTGACCTGCCGACCACGGTGACGGGTGGCCTTGCGCCCATCTCGACCCCCTTGTCCGACA
The DNA here is from genome assembly GCA_041749355.1 of Sandaracinobacter sp. Classification (GTDB taxonomy): domain Bacteria; phylum Pseudomonadota; class Alphaproteobacteria; order Sphingomonadales; family Sphingomonadaceae; genus Sandaracinobacteroides. Next base: position 1,077 of record JBGTBK010000357.1, read on the forward strand.
TGTTCATGTTCACCATCGAAGGCCCGCAGAGCCTGGCGGAGAAGCGCCGCCTGCTGGACTGGACCATCCGGCCCGCGCTGCGCACGGTCCCCGGTGTCGCCGACGTAAACGCGCTTGGCGGCTTCGTCGAAAGCTTCGAGGTCGTGCCCGACCTATCGGCAATGGCAGCTGCAGGCGTCAGTATCTCGGATCTGGCCGACGCCGTGCTCGCCGGCAACCGGAATGATGGTGCCGGGCGGCTGGCCGACGGCGAATCGGCGCTGATCGTGCGCGCGGTGGGCGCCGTGCGCACGCTGGACGATCTCGCCGCCATTCCCCTGAAGTCCAGGAACGGCATGGTCGTGCGCGTCGGCGATGTCGCCACGGTCCGCACCGGCACGCTGACCCGCTATGGTGCTGTCACGCGAACCGAAGCCGGCAAGGACGGCGCGGAGGCTGTGCAGGGCCTGGTGATCGGCCTGAGAGGAGCCAATGCGGCCGACGTCGTATCCGGCGTGAAGGCGCGCCTTGCCGAGCTGGAGCCAACCCTGCCCGATGGCGTGAAGGTGGTGGTGTTCTACGACCGGTCTGACCTGATCGGCCGCGCCGTCGGCACAGTGGAGAAGGCGCTGCTGGAAGCCTCGGTGCTTGTCATCCTGCTGTTGCTGCTGTTCCTGGGGGACTGGCGTGCGGCCCTGATCGTGACAGCGGCCCTGCCCATGGCAGCGCTGATTACCTTCATCCTGATGCGCGGCTTTGGCCTGTCGGCGAACCTGATGAGCCTGGGCGGACTGGCGATCGCCATCGGCCTGCTGGTGGACGGCGCCGTGGTGGTGGTGGAGAATATCGTCGAGCGCCTGGCCGACCCGAAGCACAAGGGCACCGGCAAGCTGAACCGCATCCTGGTGGCCACAAGCGAGGTCATCCGGCCGGTGACGTCGGGGATCGTCATCATCATGCTGGTGTTCCTGCCGCTGCTTGCCCTGCAGGGGCTGGAGGGCAAGCTGTTCGCACCTGTTGCGCTCACCATCGTGATGGCGCTTGGCGGCTCGCTGTTGCTGGCCTTCACGCTGATCCCGGTGCTGTCGTCGTGGGGCTTGAAGGCAGATGGCGGGCACCACGAACCCTGGGCGATGCGCAAGATCTCGCCCGCCTACTCCAGGCTGCTTGATGGTGCCTTTGCCCGGCAGCCGCTGGTGATGGCGGTGGCGGCGGGGTCGCTGGTGCTGGCCGGATTTGCCTACACGCAGGTGGGCAAGATCTTTCTGCCGACGCTGGACGAAGGCACCGTCCTGCTCCAGCTCGCCAAGCATCCTTCCATCGGGTTGTCGCACAGCGTCGAAGGCGATCTCGCGGTGCAGCGCACGGTGCTGGCGAACTTGCCCGAGGTGGAGGCCGTGATTGCCCGGGTCGGCTCCGACGAACTCGGCCTTGACCCGATGAGCCTCAACGAGACCGACAGCTTTCTCGTCCTCAAGCCGCGGGATCAGTGGCGTGGCGACAAACCCTGGCTGGTGGACCAACTGCGCCGGGCTCTGGAAGCGCATCCGGGGATCGAGCCGAGCTTCACCCAGCCGATCGAGATGCGGGTGTCGGAAATGCTGACCGGCAGTCGCGGCGATCTGGCGGTCAAGATCTTCGGCCCCGATCTGGCGGAACTGGGTCGGCTTGCAGGCGAAGTGGAAAAGCGGCTTGCGGCAATCGAGGGTGCGACCGAGGTCATCACCGTTGCCAACGACAAGGTCGACTATCTCACCTTGGACATTGACCGGCTGGCTGCTGGCCGGGCCGGATTCCCGATCGACGTTCTTCAGGACAGCCTGAGAGCCCAGGTGGACGGCCTGCCGGCAGGCTCGGTGACCGATGGCCTCAGGCGCGTGCCTGTGGTGGTGCGCGGGCCGCAGGCGGTTGCGGAAAGCGCGACGCTGTTCGCTGACCAGCTGCTGCTCAGCCCTGCCGGCATCCAGGCCCGGGCAGGCGACCTCACCCGCGTCGAACGGGGCGAGGGCCCGGTGAAACTGGAGCACGAGCAGGGCTCCCGCTTTGCGCTGGTGCAGGCCTTTGTCTCCGGGCGCGACATTGTCGGATATGTCGAGGAAGCGCAGGCGAAGATTGCAGCCGAAGTCTCGATGCCGCAGGGCTACCGCATCGTCTGGGGCGGCCAGTTCGAGAACCAGCAGCGGGCGGCCGCCCGGCTGTCGGTCGTGCTGCCCATCGCCCTCGCACTGATCTTTGCCCTCCTGTACGCCACCTTCGGCGCGGTGCGCCCATCGGTGCTGATCCTGCTGATGATCCCCTTCGCGATGGTCGGCGGCATCCTCGCGCTCTGGGCCTCGGGCGAATATCTGTCCGTCCCCGCGTCGGTCGGCTTCATCGCACTGCTGGGCATTGCGGTGCTAAACGGCCTGGTGATGGTGGCCTATATCCGCCAGCTTCGCGAGGAAGGCATGGCGCTTGCCGACGCTGTCGCATCCGGGGCGCGGCGGAGGCTGCGGCCCGTGCTGATGACGGCGAGTATCGCGGCCTTCGGGCTGGTGCCCCTGCTGTTTGCAACCGGGCCGGGCTCGGAAATCCAAAAGCCGCTCGCCATTGTTGTGATCGGCGGCCTGATCTCGTCGACCCTGCTGACACTTGTGCTCTTGCCATTGCTCTATGCGCGCTTTGGCGAAGGCAAGGCAGAGCGCGACCTCGGACAGGAGGCAACGGCATGAGACGCCTTGTTGTCGCCTTGCTGCTGGCCTCACCTGCCGCTGCCCAGACCATGCTTCCCGACGCCGCAGTCGTGGAGGCAGCGCTGGACAGCCACCCGTCTGTCGTGGCCGCCAACGCGCGCGGCACGGCCGCCCGC
>JBGTBK010000358.1:0-9426 GCA_041749355.1 Sandaracinobacter sp.
CCGCGATCCGCGGCTGACGCCCGAGGATGCCGAGGCGCTGACGCTGGTGCTGCGCGGGGCGCAGCCGCTGCTGGTGCGGGTGGACCGGGCATCGGACATCCGGCAGGTGCTGAAGCTGCCGAGCATGTATCCGGGGCTGAAGCTGGTGCTGGTGTCGGCCAATGAAGGCTGGATGGTGGCCGATGCGATTGCGCGCGCTGGCGTTCCTGTGATCACGCTGGGGATGCAGAACCGGCCCGAACGCTTCGAGGCTCTGGGCTCGACGATGTCGAACGTGGGGCGGCTGGTGGCGGCGGGCGTGAAGGTGGCGCTTGGCACGCCCGATCTCGACGCTTCGTTCCAGCCGCGCAACCTGCCGCACTATGCCGGAAACATGGTGGCGCAGGCGCGGCTTCCGGGGGCTGTCGGGCTGAGCTGGGAGCAGGCCTTTGCCAGCATCACCCGCACGCCGGCTGAGATCTTCGGACTGACCGGGCGGGGCGTGTTGCGGCAGGGTGCCACCGGCGACGTGGTGATCTGGTCTGGCGATCCGCTGGAGCTTTCGGCTCAAGTGGAGCAAGTGTTCATCCGGGGTGTGTCGCAGAACCTGGACAGTCGGCAATCGAAGCTGGCGCGGCGCTACATGCCCGGGCGCGACCAGACACAGCTGCCGGACGCTTACCGGCGCTGACGGCGGGATTATCTTGGGGGGACTGACATGGGCTTGTTCGTTGCATTGCTGCTGGCCTTTGTGGTGTCGCACATCGGCATGGCGACGCCTGGCATCCGGGACGGGTTGGTGGCGAAGCTGGGGGAAAGGGGCTTTCAGGGCGTCTATGCGATCGTGTCGCTGGCGCTGCTGATCGGGGCGATCCAGGTTTATCGCGATCTGCCGGTGCAGATCCTCTGGGTGGCGCCGACCGGGGCCTGGCATGTGGCGGCGCTGGTGATGCTGCTGGCGAGCATCCTGTTCGTGGGGTCGGTGACGCCGGCGAACAAGGCGTTGGCTGGCGTGCCGGCGAGCGACCGGCCGGCATCTGGCGTGCTGCGCATCACGCGGCACCCGATGATGTGGGCGTTCGGGCTGTGGGCGATCGTGCACGCGACGCTGTCTGGCAGCCTGCCGACGGTGATCCTGGCGGCCGGGATGGGCGCGCTTGCGCTGCTTGGGGCGGCGCACCAGGACCTGAAGAAGCGGCGGCTGATGGGGGCGACCTGGGAGCGCTATGAGCGGGAGACCAGCTATTGGCCGCTGGGCGCGCAGATTTCGGGCAAGCAGCCGTGGGGCACGCTGTGGCCGGGGCTGGTGCCGGTGCTGGGCGGTGTGGCGCTGTGGGCGCTGCTGACCTTCGTGCACCCGGTGCTGATGAAGGCGCCGGTGGTGCCACCTTGGGGCATGGGAGGCATCTGATGGACTGGACGGGCAAGCGGGTCTGGATCACGGGGGCGTCCTCGGGGATCGGGGCGGGGATGGCGCGGGCCTTCGGCAGGGCCGGAGCGACCGTGATCCTTTCGGGGCGGAATGCGCAGGCGCTGGCAGAGGTTGCGGCCGACGTGCCGAGCAATGTGATGCTTCCGTTCGAGGCGACCGACCATGGCGCGCTGCCGGCAATCGTGCACCATGCCGGCGCCATCGACTTGCTGGTGAACAATGCGGGGATTTCGCAGCGGAGCCTTGCCGAGGACACGGACATGGCCGTCTATCGCACCATCATGGAGGTGGATTTCTTTGCGCCGGTGCATCTGACCAAGCTGGTCCTCCCGCAGATGCTGGCGCGCGGGTCGGGCCATCTGGCGGTTGTCGCGAGCGTTGCCGGCAAGGTGGGCTCTCCGCAGCGGACTGGATATTGCGCCGCCAAGCATGCGGTGATGGGCTTTTTCGATGCGCTTCGGACCGAGGTTTCGCACCGGGGCGTGGCCGTGACGACGATCGTGCCGGGGTTCGTGCGGACCGAGATCGGTGCCCGGGCGCTGACGGCGGACGGCAGCGTGAAAGGTGCTGGCGAGGATGATGTGGACGCCGGCATTTCGGCCGACGAGGCGGCCGCCATCATCCTGGACGGGATGGCGAAGGGCCTGCGGGAAATCCCGGTTGGTGGCGGCGGGCCGGAAATGGCGCTGCTGGACCTGAAGCGGCAGGATCCGGACCGACTGCTCGACCTGATGGGCGGGATGGGCGAGGCGGTTGTCCGGAAGCTGAAGGGGAGCTGATCCCCCGGGCAGGCGCTGCACGCGCGAGACTGTCGGTGTCGCGGAACTGGTGGTGGATTGAGCCTGATTGAAACAGGATGCGCTGCTTGACGTCCTGTGGCAGGTTACAGGCGTGAGACAGCAGGGCCTGGCAGTGACGGTTTTCGCGGCGATTGTCGGCCTGGGTGCCGGGTGGATGGCATCTGAGGCGGGCATTGCGCCGCTGGTCTATGGAACCGTTATCGGACTTGTCATTTTCCTCGTCTATCGGGCGGGTTCGGCCAAACCCGGACCGGAGGACCCTGACTTGCCCCTGAAGCCGCGGATCGGACTGCCCGCCGGCGGGGACGGTGGGGACAGGATCAGCATCAACGCGCTTGCCGACCCGGCGATCCTGGTTTCGGGCAGCTGGCGCGTGCTTGCGGCCAATGCCGGGGCGCAGGAGCTGTTCGGCCAGCGCATCATCGGGGCCGACATGCGGCAGACGGTGCGGCATCCGGTGGTGATCGAGGCGGTTCGGCAGGGCATGGCGGGCGAGAGCCCGGGGCTTCGCGAGGTGACGACGCTGGGGGCGCAGGATGGTGCCTTCCGGGTGCGGGTGGTTGCGCTGGACCGGCAGTCGGGGTCTGGCGGGCGGCTGCTCTTGACCTTTTCCGACATGACGCAGGCGCGGCTGACGGAGCGGATGCGGGCGGATTTCGTTGCCAATGCAAGCCACGAGCTGCGCACGCCGCTGGCCAATATCTCGGGCTTCATCGAGACATTGCTGGGGCCTGCGGCCGAGGACGAGCCGGCGCGGCGGCGGTTCCTGGAGATCATGTCGAAGGAAGCCGGGCGGATGTCCAGGCTGATCGACGACCTTTTGAGCCTGAGCCGGATCGAGCTGGACAAATATGTGCGGCCGCAGACGCTTCTGGAACTGCCGCCGCTGCTGACCGATGTGGGCAAGACGCTTGCGATGCGGCTGGAGGCCGACGGGCGGCAGCTGGTGCTGGCGGTGGAGCCGGAACTTCCACAGGTGGTGGCCGACCGGGACCAGATCCTGCAGGTGCTGCACAATCTTGTGTCGAACGCGCTGAAATACGGCCATGCCGGGACACCGATCACGGTGTCGGCTGCCCGGGAAACGTCGGTTCGGGGTGAGGAGATGGTGCGGGTTTCTGTGATCGACCTGGGCGACGGGATTGCGCCCGAGCATCTGCCGCGCCTGACCGAGCGCTTTTACCGGATCGACACCGGGCGGTCGCGGTCGATGGGGGGCACGGGGCTTGGCCTTGCGATCGTGAAGCATATCGTGGAGCGGCACCGGGGGCGGCTTGAGATTTCGAGCCGGCAAGGGGAGGGCACAAGCGTGTCGTTCCTGCTGCCGGTGCACGGGTTGCCGCGGGGCGAAGCCTTGGCCGGGGGGGGCGAAGGTGCGGGCGAACAGGGCGATCCGGGGAGGTCGTCACAAAACCGCAACGCCACCGTCACATAAGCCGCACGGACTGGCCCTAGACCGGGCGTCAGGGGAACCGGCGCACCAGTGCCGGGCGTATAACGCCTTTTGATTGCGGGGACTTGCCTTTGCGACGCCTGCCACAGATTCGGGCCATTGCCCTGGCTGCTGCAGCGGTGGGCCTTCTTGCCTCGTGCAGCGATTCGCGCACGCAGATCCGGATCGTTGGCTCGTCGACCGTGTTTCCGTTCACGACTGCGGTGGCCGAGAATTTCAGCCGCAACAATCCCGAGTATCTGGCCCCGATCGTGGAGGCGACCGGCACCGGGGGCGGGATCAAGCTGTTCTGTGCCGGGATCGGATCGCGTTTTCCCGACGTTGCGAATGCGTCGCGTCGGATGAAGGCCTCGGAGCTGTCGGACTGCAAGGCCAATGGCGCGACCGAGGTTGTCGAAGTGAAGGTGGGCATCGACGGGGTGGTGCTGGTGCAGGGCAAGCGCGGAACGGCGATCAACCTGCGGTTGCGCGATGTCTATGCGGCGCTTGCCGCCGAGCCGTTCGGGAAGAAGCAGACGGCGCGGACCTGGCGAGACGTGAATCCGGAGCTTCCTGCGATCCGGATCGAGGTGATCGGGCCACCGCCGACGAGCGGAACGCGCGACGCCTTCAACGAGCTCTACATGGAGGCCGGCTGCGACACTGACCCGGCGATGCAGGCGCTGAAGAAGACGGACGAGGCGCGGCACAAGGCGATCTGCAACAAGATCCGCGAGGACGGCGCCTATGTGGAGGCCGGCGAGAATGACAATCTGATCGTGCAGAAGCTGGGTTCCAATCCGGCGGCTGTCGGTGTGCTGGGGTTCAGCTTTCTGGAGCGGAACCTGGACACGCTTCGCGATGTGGCGATCGACGGGGTTCCGGCGACGTACGAGACCATCTCGAGCTTCCAGTATCCTGCTGCGCGCCCCTTGTTCATCTATGTGAAGGCGCAGCATGTGAAGGCGATCCGGGGCCTGCGCGAGTTTCTTGACGAATATACCAGCGACCGGGCCTGGGCGCCGGGCGGCTATCTGCAGCGGCGTGGGTTGGTGCCGGCGCCGGAGGAGACGCGGACCGAAAACCGCGCCCGGGCAGCCGGCCTGACTGCGCTGACGCCGGAGGACCTGGCATGAGCGTCTGGCTTGGAATGGCCCTTCTGCTGCTGCTTGGCGCGGGCGGCTTCTGGCTTGGCCGGACGCGCGGGCTCGGCTTTGTGGCGGAGCAGGGTGTGGCCGTTGGCGCGGTGCATTCGCGGCCTGGCTATCATGGTGCCTTTGTTGCGATCCTTGCGCTGCTGCCGGCGGTTGCCCTGCTTGCGCTGTGGGCGGTGCTGGGTGACGCTCTGGTGGCGCGCGAGGTGCTGGCGAGCCTTCCGGCCGGCGCCGTGGGCGACAGCGACCTGGAGCGTGCGGCCTTCCTGTCGGAAGTGCGCGGGCTGGTTCGCGGAGACTATGTGGCCGCCTTCAACCCGAATGCGGAGGCGGCAGCGCAGGTCTGGAAACAGGCAGCCCAGCGCTATGGGCTGGTGTTCGGGCTTGGGGCGCTTGCGCTTGGCGGGGTCGGCGCGCTGTGGGGCTGGAGCCGGTTGCGGCCCCAGTTCCGGGCGCGCACCCGTGTCGAGCGGATGGCGATGATCCTGCTGGTGACGGCATCGCTGGTGGCGATTCTCACCACCTTCGGGATCGTTGCCAGCCTGGTGTTCGAGAGCTTCCGCTTCTTCCAGATGGTGAGCCCTGTCGAGTTCCTGTTCGGCACCCAATGGTCGCCGCAGACGGCGATCAGGGCCGACCAGGTTGGGTCTTCGGGCGCGTTCGGGGCGGTGCCGCTGTTCTGGGGGACGGTGTTCATCGGCGCGATCATCGCGATGATCGTGGCAATCCCGCTGGGGCTGATGACGGCGATCTATCTGACGCAATATGCAGCGCCCGGCTTCCGCCGGGTGGCGAAGCCCGCGCTTGAGGTGCTGGCCGGGGTGCCGACCGTGGTCTATGGCTTTTTCGCGGCCCTGACGGTGGCGCCTGCGGTGCGGGATTTTGCGGTTTCGATCGGCATTTCGAACGCGAGTTCGGAAAGCGCGCTTGCCGCCGGCCTGGTGATGGGGGTGATGATCATCCCCTTTGTTTCCTCGATGGCGGACGATGCGCTGACGGCGGTGCCGCGGGCGATGCGCGACGGCAGCCTTGCCATGGGGGCGACGCCGTCGGAGACCATCCGGCGGGTGCTGATCCCGGCGGCACTTCCTGGCATCGTGGGTGGCGTTCTGCTGGCCGTCAGCCGGGCGATCGGCGAGACGATGATCGTTGTGATGGCGGCGGGCCTTGCGGCCAACCTGACGATCAATCCGTTCGACAGCGTGACGACGGTGACGGCGCAGATCGTGGCGCTTTTGACCGGCGACCAGGAGTTCGACAGCGCCAAGACGCTGTCGGCCTTTGCGCTGGGGCTGGTGCTGTTCCTGGTGACCCTTGCGCTCAACATCTATGCGCTTGCCGTGGTGAAGAAGTATCGGGAGGCCTATGACTGAGGCAACGCTTTCCCCGGCGGTGGGGGCCGCGCCGACGGCGTGGAGCTCCGAGCGGATGCAGGCGCGGATTCGCCGGCGTTACCGGCAGGAGCGCAACTTCCGCCTGATGGGGCTTGGCGCCCTGCTGCTGGCGATCGGGTTTCTCGTGTTCCTGATGGCGACCACGATCGCGACGGGCTGGACCAGCTTTGTCGAGACAAGGGTGCAGGTGCCGGTGACCTTCGATGCCGACCGGCTGGGCGTGACGGCGGATGCGGTGAAAGCGGACCCGACGCTGCTGCGGCGGGCCAATTTCCAGGGCGTCCTGTCGGACTCGGTGGAGCGGACCTTTGGCGACGAGGCCGAACTGGTGTCGGACGGCGCCTGGCTGGACCTTCGCAAGGCGGTGGAAGAGGATCCCTCGCTGATCGGGCAGACGGTTCCGATGTGGGTGATAGCGACGTCGAACCTGGACCAGCTGGCCAAGGGCCGGATCGATCTGGACTCGGCTGAGGGCGACCGGCCGGTGAGCGATGCCGAGGTTGCCGCCTGGCGGAAGCTGGTTGCCGGCGACAATCTGAAGACCGGGCTGAACCGGACCTTCCTGACGGGTGCGGATTCGGTGGACCCAGAGCTTGCGGGCATCTGGGGGGCGCTGAAGGGCAGCTTCCTGACGCTGATCGTGACCCTGCTGATCAGCTTTCCGGTGGGCGTGCTTGCGGCCATCTACCTGGAGGAATTCGCCCCGAAGAACCGCTGGACCGACATCATCGAGGTGTCGATCAACAATCTGGCGGCGGTGCCTTCGATCATCTTCGGCCTTCTGGGCCTTGCCGTGTTCCTGAACACGCTGAACATGCCGCGCTCGGCGCCGATCGTTGGCGGGTTGACGCTGGCACTGATGACGCTGCCGGTGATCGTGATTGCAAGCCGGGCCGCGATCAAGGCGGTTCCGCCCTCGATCCGGGACGCGGCGCTTGGGATCGGGGCGAGCCCTGTGCAGGTGGTGACGCACCATGTGCTTCCGCTGGCGCTGCCGGGGATGCTGACGGGCACGATCCTTGGGATGGCGCGCGCGCTGGGTGAAACCGCACCGCTGCTGATGATCGGGATGCGGGCCTTCCTGACGAGCGTGCCGCAGGGGCTGACGCAGCCTGCGACTGCGCTTCCGGTGCAGATCTTCATCTGGTCGGACAATGTGAGCCGGGGCTTTGTCGAGAAGACCTCGGGTGCGATCATCGTGCTGCTGATCTTCCTCCTCTCGATCAACAGCGTCGCCATCTATCTGAGGAACCGCTTCGAGGTGCGCTGGTGAACGGGATGACAGTGACAGCAACAGCGGCCGAGGCCGCTGGCACATCCACGCTGAAGATGACCGCGCGCGACGTGCGGGTCTTCTATGGGGATTTCGAGGCGATCAAGGGTGTCTCGATCGATGTGACCAAGGAGGATGTGACCGCTTTCATCGGGCCGTCGGGCTGCGGGAAATCGACTTTCCTGCGCTGCCTCAATCGGATGAACGACACGGTTGCCGGCGCCAGCGTGAAGGGCAGCATCCAGCTGGACGGGCAGGACATCTATTCGCCCGACATGGATGTGGTGCAGCTGCGCGCGCGGGTTGGAATGGTGTTCCAGAAGCCCAACCCCTTCCCCAAGAGCATCTACGAGAATGTGGCCTATGGCCCGCGGATCCATGGGCTTGCGCGCAGCAAGTCGGACATGGACGGCGTGGTGGAGAAGTCGCTGCGCCGCGCCGGCCTGTGGGACGAGGTGAAGGACCGGCTGGCTGACAGCGGGACTGCGCTTTCGGGCGGGCAGCAGCAGAGGCTTTGCATTGCGCGGGCGATTGCGGTGGACCCGGAAGTGATCCTGATGGACGAGCCGGCGAGCGCGCTGGACCCGATTGCGACTGCGAAGATCGAGGAGCTGATCGACGATCTGCGGGGCAAATATGCAATCGTGATCGTGACGCACAACATGCAGCAGGCCGCGCGGGTGAGCCAGAAGACGGCCTTCTTCCACCTGGGCACGCTGGTGGAATATGGCGACACGCGGGAGATCTTCACCAATCCGAGGGAAACCCGCACCAAGGATTACATCACCGGCCGGTACGGCTGAGGAGTTCGACATGGCGCAGACCCCGACCGCCCACACCGTCCGCTCCTATGACGAGGAGATCGAGACACTGCGCACGCTGATCGGCCAGATGGGCGGGTTGGCCGAGGCGCAGGTGAAGGATGCGGTGGAGGCATTGCGGCGGCGGGATTCGGATTCGGCGCATGAAGTGGTTTCGCGCGATGCAGAGCTCGATTCGATGGAGACGGAGGCCGAGCGGCAGGCGGTGACCATCATCGCGCTGCGGTCGCCGATGGCCGACGACCTGCGCGAGATCGTGGCGGCGTTGAAGATTTCCGCGCTGATCGAGCGGATCGGCGACTATGCCAAGAACATCGCCAAGCGGGTTCCGGTGCTGACCCAGGCAGCGCCGATCGGGCCGGCCGTGATCATTCCGGAAATGGCGAAGGCCGCGACCGCGATGATCCGCGATGCGCTGGACTGCTATGTGGACCGCGACGCCGAGCTTGCGAAGCAGGTGATGGAACGCGACCAGCAGGTGGACGATCTGTACAACAGCCTGTTCCGGTCGCTGCTGACCTACATGATGGAAAACCCCCATCACATCACGCCGTCGGCCCACCTGCTGTTCATCGCCAAGAACCTTGAGCGGATCGGTGACCATGCGACCAACATCGCCGAACTGGTGCATTTTTCGGTGACCGGCGAGCATCTGGCCGAACGCACCAAGACCGACATGACCGCGACGATCGCGGCCACCTGATGCTGCAGAGACTGTCGCCCCGAAGGCGGCAAGAGGAGACCGACATGCGACCGAAGATCCTGCTGGTGGAAGATGACGCCAACCTGGTGGAACTGATCCGCTACAATCTCGACAAGGAAGGCTTCGATGTCGTCTCCACGCCGGACGGCGAGGAAGCGCTGGTGCTGGCCGAGGAAGAGCGGCCGGACGTTGTGGTGCTGGACTGGATGATCGCCAACCTGAGTGGCATCGAGGTGTGCCGGCGGCTTCGGCGGGCGCCCGAGACAGCGAGCCTGCCGATCATCATGCTGACGGCGCGTGCCGAGGAAGGCGACCGGGTGCGCGGGCTGGAGACGGGTGCGGACGATTATGTGACCAAGCCGTTTTCCCCACGCGAACTGGTGGCGCGCGTGCGGGCGCTGCTCAGGCGGCTGCGGCCGGCGCTGAGCGGCGGGGCGC
>JBGTBK010000359.1:0-5775 GCA_041749355.1 Sandaracinobacter sp.
GCCGCAAGCGATCGCAGCAACTTCGGACATCAAATTGCAGGGTAGAGAATTTCTGCTTCCTGAACCGGCATTAATTCTCGTACCCTACCTGCAAAACACTCTCAGAAAAATCAAAATAAAATTTGCCCCCGGCTCCGGCGACCGGGCAACGGCCCTGGCGTCCGGTGCCGCCGCCCTCGCCGATTCGGGCCAGTATCTGCCCGGGGTGTTCGCCTTCGAAGGCGAGGGCTTCTGGGGCGTCGACCGGCTGCCACACCTCGAAGCCCGTCTTGCGCCGATGCGGCTGACAGCAGAACCGATCGTGCGGCAGCTGGAAGCGACCGAGGCGACCGGCGATGTGCGCGGCGCCGAGCTCCATTTCTTCCTCAGCTTCCGCAGCCCCTACACCCATATCGCGGCAGCCCGGGTGCGCCGGCTGGCAGACCGCTGGAACGCCACGCTCGTGCTGCGCCCCGTTCTGCCGATGGTGATGCGGGGCTTGCCGGTTCCGCTCGCCAAGCGAATCCACATCGTGCGCGACACCAAGCGCGAAGCCGACCGGCTGGGCCTACCCTTCGGCCGGATCTGCGATCCCGTGGGCGCGGGCGTCGAGAGGGGCCTGGCCGTGCTGCACCGGGCCATCGCCCTCGGGCGCGGGCCGGATTTTGTCGAAAGCTTCCTCGCCGGTGCCTTTGCCGAAGCGGTCGACGCCACAACGGACGATGGCCTGCTGATGCTCGCCGAACGCGCAGGCCTGTCCCCGTCGGACGTTGCAGCAGCGCTTGCCGACGAAAGCTGGCGGGCCGTTGCCGAGGCGAACCGCGAGGAGATGTTCGGCGCCGGCCTGTGGGGCGTGCCCAGCTTCCGGGTGGCAGGGATGCCGGCCCACTGGGGGCAGGACAGGCTCTGGGCCGTCGAGCAGGACCTTGCCCGAATCGCAGCGGCCGGAACCGCAGGAGAACAGCCATGAGGCGTTGGGCGGGCCTTGGCCTCTTGCTGCTGCTGGGGCTGTTTGCGGCCGGCTGGTTTGCCCGCGGGCCCATTGCGCTCGCGCTCTTTTCCAGGGGCACCGAGCGGGCGATGGCTTCGAACAGCCTCGACGGGCTGCCAGACGGCCTGCATGCTGCCTTTTGCGGCACCGGAAGCCCGCTTCCCGATCCCGAGCGGGCGGGGCCCTGCCTTGCCATCATCGCGGGCAAACGACTGATCCTCGTCGATGCGGGCGAGGGCGCCGGGCGCAACCTGTCGCTGATGGGGCTGCCGGCCGCCCGGATCGAGCGGGTGCTGCTCACCCACTTCCATTCCGACCACATCGATGGGCTTGGCGCGCTGGGCCTGCAGCGCTGGGTGCAGGCCAATGCGACCCAGCCCCTGATCCTGCAGGGCCCGGTCGGCGTCGGCGAAGTCGCGGCCGGATTCAACGCAGCCTACCGGAATGATTCCACCTACCGCACCGACCACCATGGGGCGGACGTCGCCCCACCATCCGGCTTCGGCTACTCGCCCCGCGCCTTCGCCCTTCCGCCGGGCGGCGCAGTGATCCTGAACGAGGGCGGGCTCAAGATAACCGCAATCCCCGTCGATCATGTGCCGGTCGAGCCGGCCGTCGGCTACCGTTTCGACTACAAGGGCCGCTGCATCACCGTGTCCGGAGACACCGCCCAGTCCGCTGCGCTGGCAGCCCTTGCAGAGGAGTGCGACCTGCTTGTCCACGAGGCGCTGCAGCCCCGCCTGACCCGGATGCTGGGAACGGCTGCCGGCAAGGCCGGCAACCCGGGGCTGGCGAAGATCATGGCCGACATCGAGGAGTCCCACACCGCGCCCGAACTGGCGGCCGAGACGGCTGCAAAGGCGAATGTGAAGGCGCTTGCGCTCACCCACATCGTGCCGCCGATGCGCCTGCCCGGACTGGAGGATGCGTTCCTGGGCGACGCGAAGAGCCGCTTCCCGGGCAAGCTGTGGATCGCGGCCGACCTTGAACTGGTCAGCCTTCCGGCCGCCGGCGGCATGGAGCGAAAGAAGCTGGGAGGGGCGCGTTGATGCGAACCAAGAGGAGGTCGTGAAGACGCGCTGGATTCTGCTCGGCACAGCCGTCGCGCTCGGCGTGGCGGCCACAGCGGCCTGAAAGGAGGGACAGGAGCTTGTCTACCGGGCCAACCGAGCAGCAGCCCATTCGCCTCCACGGCGCACTGGGCTCCCCCTATTCGATGAAGATGCGCGCGCTGCTGCGCTACCGGCGCATCCCGCACCTCTGGGTGCAGGACATGGCGGCCCGGCAGGCGCTGTTCGGGGCCGTGAAGGCGCCGGTGATCCCGCTGCTGCAATGGCCCGATGGCCGGGTTTCCAACGATTCGACCGCGCTGACCCGCGAACTGGAAGCACAGCACCCCGGCCGCTCGGTGATGCACGAGGATCCCTGCCTCGCCTTCCTGGCCTTCCTGATCGAGGATTTCGCCGACGAGTGGCTCACCAAGGCCATGTTCGGCTATCGCTGGCTGGGCGAAGCCGACCAGCAGCAGATGAGCCGCTGGCTGACCTTCGACAGCATGGCAGGCGCCGGTGCCCCGGCGCAGGAATCCATGGCAAAGGCCTTCCGCGACCGGCAGGTGGGCCGGATGGGGCTGGTGGGCTGCACGGCCGAGAATTTCCAGCTGATCGAAGCCTCCACCCGCGCAGTGCTCGCCGCGCTCGAGGCCAATGTGTCCGACGGACTGTTCCTGTTCGGAAGCCGCCCCTCCGAAGCCGAGTTCGCCCTGTTCGGCCAACTCTCCCAACTCGGCGTGGACCCGACCCCGCAGGCAATGATGCGCAGCGATTATCCGCTGGCCTATCGCTGGCTCGCCCATATCGACGACCTGTCCGGGCTCGACGAGGGCAATTGGGGCCCGCCAGGGCCCATGGTGAAGCCGATCCTTCAGGTGATCGGCGAGGTCTATCTGCCCTTCCTGGTCGCCAATGCAGCCGCGGTCGAGGCCGGTGCCGCCGAACTGCGGTTCGAGGCGATGGGGCACAGCTTCGTGCAGCCGCCCTTCCGCTACCAGGCCAAGTGTCTTGCTTCCCTGCGCGCAGCCTTCACTGCCCTCGGCACCGATTGCGGCGCCGACATCCGCCCACTCCTTGCCGCAACCGACTGCCTGGAACCGCTGAAAGGCTGACATGGACGAAGCTGACCCGCCCGCGCCGAAGAGGGGCATGGACCGCCGTTCGCTGCTGATCGGCGGGGCAGCCGGCGCCACGATTGCCGGGACAGCCGCCGTCGGCGTTCGCGCCGTGGAGCAGCGCGCCCGCCAGTTCGTCACGCCCGAAGCCGTGGCCGACGGGCCGGCCGTGATCGGCGAAAGCTTTGCCGACAGCCGCCCGATCGACGTGACGAAGGAAAGCTGGAAGGCAGGCGCACCCAATGTGGTGGTGATCCTGCTCGACGATGTGGGCTTTGCAGACCTCGGCTGCTTCGGTTCGGAAATCCCGACCCCCAATATCGATGCCATTGCCGCCCGTGGCCTGCGCTATGCCAATTTCCGCACCACCGCCATGTGCAGCCCGACACGGGCGGCCTTCCTCACCGGCCTCAACCACCATTCGGCCGGCATGGGCTGGCTCGCCGACGTCGATGCCGGCTACCCCGGCTATCGCGGAGACCTGACGCACGAGGCCGCAACGCTTGCCGAAATCCTCGGCGATGCCGGCTGGAACACCCTTCTGACCGGCAAATGGCATGTGAACAGCGGCCACAGCACGGGCGCCAACGGCCCCTACCACAACTGGCCCACCAACCGCGGCTTCGAGCGCGCCTACTGGTTCCAGGGCCATTCGACCGACTTCTTCGCCCCCAGCGAAATGTTCGACGGCGTCGCCCCCTTCGAACCACCTCGCACGCCTGACTATTATGTGATGGACGACCTGACCGACCGGGCCCTCGCCTATGTCGGCACCCAGAAGGCGCTGAACCCGGACCGCCCCTTCTATCTTCACATGGCCTATCCCGGCGTGCATTCGCCCCTGCAGGTGCGCGGAACCGAGCGCGACCGCTTCAAGGGCGCCTATGACAAGGGCTGGGACTCGATCCGCGCAGCCCGGCTGGAAAGGCAGAAAGAGCTCGGCATCGTGCCGGCCAGCACGCCGCTTCCGCCGCTCTCCTCCAGCGCAAAGCCCTGGGACAGCCTGACCCCGGCCGAACAGGCGCTCTATGCCCGCTACATGGAAGTCTATGCCGCAATGCTGGCCAACATCGACGCCAATGTCGGGCGCCTGATGCAGCGGCTGGAAGAGCTGGGCGTCGCCGACAACACGCTCGTGCTCCTCTTCTCCGACAACGGCGGTTCCGCCGAAGGCACCGAAACCGGCACGCCCAACGTGTTCGCACCAGCCTTCGGCCGCCCGGTGCCGGTCGCCGAAGCCGCCAGGCTGATCGACGTGATGGGCGAAGACCCGACCTTCCCCCACTATCCCATCGGCTGGACCAACGCCTCGAACACCCCCTACCGGCTCTACAAGCAGTTCACCCACCTGGGCGGCGTCGCCGACCCGCTGATCATCCGCTGGCCCAAGAGCATGGAGGCAGGCGCCGTTCGCCAGCAGTTCGTCCATGTGGTCGACCTGATGCCGACCATCCTGGAAGTTGCCGGCGTTCCGGCACCCACCACCCGCCGCGGCGTCAAGCTGAAGCCCGTGCAGGGGAAATCCATCCTGCCCACCTTCAAGGCCGCAGACGCTCCCACCCGCACGGAACAGTATTTCGAGCTCGGCGGCCACCGCGCCTTCTATGCCGCCCCCTTCCGGATCGCCGCCCGCCACGAACGCGGCAAGCCCTTCAAGGAAGACCAGTGGGAGCTCTACGACCTCTCGAAAGACCCCAACGAACTGAACGACCTCGCTGCTTCCATGCCCGAAAAGGTGAAGGAGCTGGCCGACAAATGGCAGGCCGCCGCCGAGCGCTATGGCGTCTTCCCGCTCGACGACCGGCAGATGGTGATCCGCATGGTGCAGGACCGCCAGGCCCGCGGAATCCGCAACAGCTGGGACCTGCGCCCGCCCATCGAACGGCTCAGCCGCGAAATGGCGCCGGTCTGCTGCGGCCTGCCGCACGAGATCACTGTCTCGTGCACCCGCACCGGTGACGGCGTGCTGGTCGCGCACGGCAGCCAGCCGGCAGGCTACACCCTCTATGTGAAAGACGGCCGCCTCTTCTACGAACAGTCCCTCCTGCCCTGGCGCGAAGTGATCGACGGCGGGCCGGTTCCGATGGGCAAGGTGGAGATCCGCTACAAGCAGACCATGAAAAGCCGCCCCTTCGACGGCGCGGGCGCGCTGTTCGTGAACGGCGAGAAGCGGGCCGAAAAGGCCTTCGCCCACGCGCTCTTCTCCACCAGCTACGACGGCTTCTCGGTCGGTGCCGACCTCGGCAACCGGGTCTCCCCCGCCTACACCGCGCCCTTCCCCTTCGCCGGCACAATCGAACGCGTGCAGATCGAGGTCGACAACTCGGCCCTCAGCCCGGTCGAGACCATGCGCTTCATCAACGCAATGGCGCTCAGGGTCTGAGCTCGACCCTTGCGCAGGCGGCGCTGCTGGGGGAGAAGCAGCGCCGATGGCCGCCGCCCCAGCACCCTCTCCTGCTCCCCTTCGCCTCCGGCTCGACGGCGCGGGAAAGGGTTGATGGTTTCCAACCAGGCCTCGACAGGAATCCGCGACGCAGCCTAGATTCCCTGACGAGACGAATCGTCCGGGGACAAATGCCTTGAAAGGCAATGAACGCCGCTATCAGGGAGCCGGGCGGCGTGCGTCGGACACCACCGC
>JBGTBK010000360.1:0-4290 GCA_041749355.1 Sandaracinobacter sp.
CGCTCGAAGCGCCTCTGGCGCACACCATCCGGCCCTGCCAGCGTCGCGTCGAAGCGAACCCGCACCTGCCGGCCCTCGCGCACGTCCAGCCCGAAGGCCATCAGCTGCCCTGTCAGGCGCCGCCCCCCGGTCTGGCCCGACGAGCGCTGGTCGACGACGGCAATTCCGCTGTGCACCAGCGTGTCGGCCAGAAGGCGCTGGAGCAGGCGGTTGGGCTGCTCGGACCATTGCGCGGCCTTCACATACTGGATTTCCGTGTCCGAAACGGTGACCGGGATTCTCAGCGTCTGCAACGCGCCCGGCACCGAAGGCGTGTCGACCGTGACGGCGCGGGACATGTCGATGGGTGCCTGGCCGGCCGGCACCGCCGTGGGAGGCGCCGCCGAAAGGGTGTAGAGCGCGTCGGGCCGCTGGCTGTTACCGCCGATCTGCACCAGCGGGCCGCAGCCGGCCACAAGCAGAAGAAGCGCGGGTGCAAGGAGACGCATCATTTCGGCTCCGCCTCGGGTTCCTGTCATTTCGGCTCCCCTGTCGGCTCGTAATCGGGAAGCGGGCGGCCTCCGGTCACGGCGCCAAGCGGGTCTTCGTCCAGCTTGGCGGCAAGCGCTCCCATCTGCTGGCTCACGTCGCGCAGGTCGGCCACCAGCTGGTTCACCTGCGGGACCGTCTGGGTCGATAGGGATGCGACCCCCGGCTCGGCCGACTTCGCCAGCGCGTCGACCCGCTGCAGCGTGGCCTCGGCCGTTACAACCGCGCGCTTCAGTTCAGCGACGAGCGGCTTCCCATCCTCGTTCAGGAGGGTGGCCGCCGAATCGCTCGTGCGCGCCAGGCTGTCGGCAGCCCGGGTCGCGGCCTTCAGTGTCTTTTCGGCTTCCTGGATTGCCGCGCGGATCGCAGGCCCTTCCTTCGCGATCTCGCCCGAGGCCGTGTCCAGATTGTCGATCAGGCTTGCAAAACGGGTGCGGTTCTCGTCGTTGAAAAGTTCGTTCAGACGGGCGAGCAGGGTGGAGGCGCGCTCGATCACTTCCGGCGCGGACTCCAGGATCTGCCCGAAGCCGCCGGCGGTTGCCGGGATGACCGGCACGCCATAGGGCCCCGCTTCGGTCAGCGGTTCCTGCCCGCGCATGCTGCCCGACAGCTGCACTTCGGTGACCCCGGTGAAGCCGACGGAGGTGAGCGTTGCCGTCGTTCCCTCGAGAATGGGGGTTTCGGGCTGCAGTTCGACCCGCACCCGGATGAACTGCGGGGTTTCCGGCATCAGCGCGATCCGCCGCACCTGGCCCACGGGCACGCCAGAGAAGGAGACGTTCGAGCCGACCGTGAGACCCGCGACCGACTGGGCGAAGAAGATGTCATATTCGGCCGTGTCCTCGCGCGAGAAGCGGGCAAGCCACAGGACGAAGCCGAACAGGCCCAGGATCAGCAACAGCGTGACCGCGCCCACGAGCACATGGTTGTGCCGGTTTTCCATCAGCCAACCTCCAGCGGGGCATGGTGCTGGGCGATTGCCGCCGCACGGCCGCGCGGGCCGGCGAAATAGTCGTGCACCCACGGATGGTCGAAGCGCGAAAGCTCGGCAACCGTTCCAGTGGCAATGATGCGCTTGTCTGCAATCACAGCCACCCGGTCGCAGATGGCGTGCAGCGTGTCGAGGTCGTGCGTGATCAGGAACACGGTCAGCTGCATGGTTTCCGCGAGCGTCCGGATCAGCGTGTCGAAGCCGTCGGCTGCGATCGGGTCCAGCCCGGCGGTCGGCTCGTCGAGGAACAGCAGCCGGGGATCGAGCGCAAGCGCCCGGGCAAGCGCTGCGCGCTTCTTCATCCCGCCCGACAGTTCGGACGGATATTTCGGCCCTGCTTCAGCCGGCAGGCCGACCATCGCGATCTTGTAGGCCGCGATCTCGTCCATCAGCGCCTGCGACAGGGTGAAATATTCGCGGATCGGCACCTGGATATTCTCGGCAACCGTGAGCCCCGAAAACAGGGCGCCGCCCTGGAACAGCACGCCCCACTGGCGCGTCAGGTCATGGTCCTGCGTGGCGTCGCCCCCCATCACGCTGCGCCCCAGCACCTCCACATGCCCGCCGGTCGGGTGCTGCAGCCCGATGATGGAGCGCATCAGCACCGACTTGCCGGTTCCCGATCCGCCGACCACGCCAAGGATCTCGCCCGGCCAGACATCGAGATCGAGATTGTCGTGCACCGTCTGCGTGCCGAAACGGTTCACCAGGCCGCGGACCCTGATGACAGGTTCAGTGACGGGTTCGGTGACTGGTGGGTGCATCAGTTGAACCCCAGCGCCGAGTAGAAGACCGCGAACACCGCATCGAGCACGATCACGATGAAGATCGCCTCCACCACCGCCTGGGTGGTGCGAAGGCCGACCGATTCGGCATTGCCCGACACCTTGAAGCCCTGGTGGCAGCCGATGATCGCGATGATTGCCCCGAACACCGGGGCCTTGGATTGGCCGATCCAGAAATCGGTCATCGGCACCACTTCGCGCAGTCGCTGGGCGAAGGTGGCCGGTGGAATGTCGAGCGAGACCCAAGTGTAGAGGCCGCCGCCGATGATCGCGAGGACCGAGGCATAAAAGGCCAGCAGCGGCATCATCAGGATGAGGGCGATGGTGCGCGGGAGGACAAGCACCTCGATCGGATCGAGCCCGATGGTGCGCATGGCGTCCACCTCCTCGGCAAGCTTCATCGATCCGATCTGGGCTGCAAAGGCCGAGGCCGAGCGGCCCGCGACCATGATTGCCGTCAGCAATATGCCCAGTTCGCGGAAGGTGGCGCGGCCGACCAGATTGATCACGAACACCTCGGCACCGAACTGCCTGAGCTGCACGGCACCCTGCTGGGCGAGCACGATCCCGATCAGGAAGCTCATCAGCCCCACGATCCCCAGCGCGTTCACGCCCACCTGTTCCATCTGCACGGTCACGGCGCCCCAGCGCACACCGCGCCTGGACCGGACGGCATTCCAGCCCGAGATCAGGGTGAGCCCGACGAAGCCCAGGATGGCGATGAGATTGTCCCAGGCGGCAAACACATATTGCCCCAGCCGGGCCAGCTCGCGCTGCCAGAAGGGCTCGCGCACGGGGCGCATCTCGCAGGGGCGGTCTGCGGCGGCCACCTCGGCGATCAGGCGCTCGGCTTCGGGGCTTGCGCCTTCCACGCTGGTGCCTGGCCGGTCGCGCAGCAGCCGGTGGACCATCCATGCGCCGACCGTGTCGATCCGGGTGACGCCCGACAGGTCGATCCGCAGTGGGCCGGAGACCGTATCCAGCAGCGCATGCAGATCCTGTTCCGTCTGGGAAATGCGGGCGATCGACAGCCGGCCGGCAAAGCGCAGGGTTCCATCGTCGAGGCTGATATCGAGCGAAGGCGTGTCTGGACGCATGTCGGGTGGCGCCGGGTCTGACATGCGCGGTCGATGGTCTCCTCAGGCGTTCACGCTTTGCATATCCCCATGCTGCGATGCAAGGAAGCGCGGATGTTGCGGTTGTTCACCCTCGCCCTCCTGCTTCTGGTTGCAGCGCCGGCGGCTGCCGCCAGCTTCGAGGGCCGGGTGGTGCGGGTGAAGGACGGGGACTCGCTGATGCTGTATCGCCCCGATGTGAAGCGCACGAGCGAGATCCGGCTGGCCGGAATCGACGCCCCCGAACTCGCCCAGCCCTGGGGCGTGCAGGCCCGCTCGGCCTTGCGGCGGCTGGTGAATGGCAAGACCGTTCGGGTCGAGGTGACCGACCGTGATCGCTATGGCCGACTGGTCGCGCGGGTCTGGCTGGGCCGCACGCATGTGAATGCCGAGATGACGCGGGCTGGAAACGCCTGGGCCTTCGACCGCTATCTGAAGGACCGGGAGATCCGGGCGGGGCAGGATCAGGCCCGGCGCGAGGGGCGAGGCCTGTGGGCGCTTCCCCCGGCAGACCGGCTGCCGCCCGCCACCTGGCGGGAGCGCAACCCGCAAAGGAGCGGCCAATGAGGGAGCTGTCCATCTACGATATGGACAAGACGGTGATCCGCCGGGCGAGCTGGACCTGGTGGCTGCTGCACTATGCCCGCACCGAGGCGCCGCACCGGCTGTTGTTGCTGCCGCTGATTGCCCTGCCGCTGTTGGGCTATGCGCTTGGCTTTCTTGGGCGCAAGGAGCTGAAGGAGGCGACGCAGGGGCTGCTGATGGGGCGCCGGGTGCCGCGCGCAAAGGTGGAGCGGGCGGCCGACCGTTTTGCAGCAGGCTTTGGTGCGCGGGAGGAAATGGCCGGTGCGCTCGCCGCGATCGCTGCAGA
>JBGTBK010000361.1:0-7791 GCA_041749355.1 Sandaracinobacter sp.
ATGTGGCGCGCAGCATCGGGCCGGGGCTTGCCAAGGCCGCGCTGGCGGCGCGGGTGGATGGCGAGGTCGTCGACCTCGAGCAGCCCATCACGCAGGACGCAGCGTTCGCGATCGTGACGGCGAAGGACGAGGCCGACGCGCTCGAACTCGCCCGCCACGATTTCGCCCATGTGCTGGCCGAGGCCGTGCAGAGCCTGCACCCCGGCACGCAGATCACCTTCGGCCCGGCAACCGACGATGGCTTCTATTATGATCTCGCTCCGCCGGCCGGGCGCGGGCCCTTTACCGACGAGGAGCTGCCGGCGATCGAGGCCGAGATGCGGCGGATCATTGCCGCCGACAAGCGGCTCAAGCGCGAAGTCTGGTCGCGCGACGACCTGATCGCGCGCTGGAAGGCCCAGGGCGAGAGCTTCAAGGCCGAATGGGCCACGGAATTGCCCGCAGGCGAGGAACTCAGCGTCTATTGGTCCGGTTCGGACTGGATGGACATGTGCCGCGGGCCGCACCTGCCCTCCACAGGCAAGCTCGACCCGGCAGCCTTCAAGCTGACCCGGGTGTCCGGGGCTTATTGGCGCGGCGACCAGAAGAACCCGCAGCTGAGCCGCATCTATGGCACCGGCTGGCTGAACAAGAAGCAGCTGGATGCGCATCTGCTGATGCTGGAGGAGGCCGCCAAGCGCGACCACCGCAAGCTCGGCCAGGAGATGGACCTGTTCCACCTTCAGTCCGAAGCGCATGGCAGCGTGTTCTGGCACCCCAAGGGATATCTCATCTGGCGCACACTGGAGGCCTATATGCGGCGCCGGCTGGATGCCGCCGGCTATGTGGAGGTGAAAACCCCGCAGGTTATGGACGCCCGCCAGTGGGAGCAGTCGGGCCATTGGGGCAAGTATCGCGAGAACATGTTCGTGATCCCCGACGAGGTGCCAAACATCGCCGACGAGGGGCCGATCGTCTCGGACGATGCCGAGTGGATGGCGCTGAAGCCGATGAACTGCCCGGCGCATGTGCTGATCTTCCGCCAGGGCATCAAGAGCTACCGCGACCTGCCGCTCAGGATGGCCGAGTTCGGCTGCTGCCACCGGAACGAGCCGCACGGCGCGCTGCACGGCATCATGCGGGTGCGCCAGTTCACGCAGGACGATGCACACATCTTCGTGCGCGAAGACCAGCTGGTTGGCGAAGTCGCCGCCTTCATCGACCTGCTGCACTCGGTCTATGCCGATCTCGGCTTCGACAAATATGCCGTGAAGCTGGCGCTGCGGCCGGAGAAGCGCTTTGGCTCGGAAGAGATGTGGGACATTTCCGAGGAGGAGTTGCGCCGCGCGGTGCAGGTGTCGAACCTGCCCGACGAGATCAAGGCCGGCTTCGAGGAGCTTGAGGGCGAGGGCGCCTTTTATGCCCCGAAGCTCGAGTTCCACTTGACCGACGCCATCGGCCGGACCTGGCAGGTGGGCACGATCCAGTCGGACCGGGTGCTCCCTGAGCGGCTGGACGCGAGCTATGTGGGTGAGGACGGCGAGCGTCACCGGCCGGTGATGTTACACCGGGCGATCCTTGGCACCTTCGAGCGCTTCATCGGGATCCTGATCGAGCACCATGCCGGGCGCTTCCCGCTGTGGCTGGCACCGGTGCAGGTGGTGGTGGCGACGATCGTGTCGGACGGGGATGATTATGCATTGGGCCTTGTGGAGCAGCTGAAGGCAGCCGGCATTCGGGCCGAGGCCGATCTTCGGAACGAGAAGATCAACTACAAGGTGCGCGAGCACAGCCTGGCGAAGGTGCCGGTGCTGCTGGTGGTGGGCCGGCGCGAGGCCGAGGAGGGCACGGTTGCCGTCCGCCGGCTGGGAAGCGACGGCCAGCAGGTGGCCGCCTTTGCCGAAATCCTGGGCGACCTGCGCGTGCAAGCGCTCGCGCCTGACCTCGGGAGGAGCTGATGCCGGACATTCGCAGGCTTTCGGACACATTCGCGGTGGCTCCGCAGATCGAGCTCGGCGAGATCGAGGCGGTGAAGGCGGCGGGCTTCGGCTTCGTGGTGAACAACCGCCCCGATGGCGAGGCCTTCGACCAGCCGACCGGTGCCGAGATTGAGGCCGCCGCGCTCGAGGCCGGGCTTGGATATTGCGCGATCCCCGTCGACCATTCGGGCTTCTCGGTCGAGCAGGTGTCGGCGCTGTCGGCGCTGATGGTCTCGCCGCGGCCGATCCTGGCCTATTGCCGGTCGGGCACCCGCTCGGCGATGCTGTGGGCGCTGGCGTCAGCCGCGCGCGGCGGCGACATCGAGACGATCATCGATTCGGCAATGACAGCAGGTTACGACGTGCGCGGCCTGCGCCCGGCGATGGAGCAGCTGGCCGCTCAGGGCTGAGGCGATCGGGGGGCAAATGGCGAAGGCAGGCACGACCAGCAGGGCAGATCCGCGGATCGTCTGCGCCGACACGCCCGTCGATCTGCGCCCGCCGCACCTGAATGTGCTGGTGCTGCAGGGCGGCGGCGCGCTCGGCGCCTATCACCTGGGCGTGTGCGAAGAGCTTGCGACCATGAAGGTCTCGCCCGACTGGGTGTGCGGCATCTCCATCGGCGCGATCAACGCCGCGCTGATCGCCGGGAACGCACCGCAGGACCGGATCGCGGCGCTGACCAGCTTCTGGGAGCGGATCTCGTCTGGCCTGGTGCCGGGCTTCCAGATCCCGGACGGCGCTGCGCGCGAGATCTGGTCCGAAGGGGCCGCCGTCTGGATTGCAGCCACCGGCGTTCCGGGCTTCTTCCGCCCGCGCTTTCCACCGTCCAAGTTCCAGCCGCAGGGCTCGCTGGGGGCGATCAGCTACTACGACACCGAGCCACTCAGGCAGACGCTGGACGAACTGATCGACTGGGACCTGCTGAACGACGGCCCCGTCCGCCTGTCGGTCGGGTCGGTGTCGGTCACCACGGGGCGGATGCACTTTTTCGACAGCAAGGGCGGCCCCGATCACTCCCGGATCACGGCCGACCATGTGATGTCGTCGGGTGCGCTGCCGCCGGGCTTCCCGCCTGTCGAGATCGGCGACGACTGGTACTGGGACGGGGGCATCGCCTCCAACGCACCGCTTCAGCATGTGCTGGACGAGGGCGTCAGCCACGACAAGAACATCTTCCAGGTGGACCTCTTCCCCTCCGAAGGGCCGTTCCCCGAGACGCTGCTGGATGCCGAAACCCGCGCGCAGGACATTCGCTACGCCAGCCGCACCCGCCTCAACACCAATCTGGAAATGGCGCTGAGCCCGGCCCGGCTGGTGGTGCGCCGGGTGCTCGACAGTTGCGGCGCCGACCTGTCGGGCCTCAGCGATGCCGACATCGAGATCCTGCGCGCCTTCGCCTGCGAACAGCATATCGAGATCGCGCAGATCATCTATCGCGACAAGGCCTACAGCGGAAAGGCGCGCGGCTACGAATTCAGCCGCCCCACGATGGAAGCCCACCGCGCCGCCGGCCGCCGCGACGCAGCAAGGGCGCTGGCCGTGCGCGACTGGCGCGAACGCCCGGCCGTGAACGGCGTGCATTGCGTGGATGTGGGCGCAGACGATCTGTCGCTGAAACCCAAGCCAAGCCGCTAGCAAAGGGGCCGAGGCACTCCCCGGTGCCCGCAGTGGTGCAGGCTCAGCCCTTGCTTTCCAGGAAGGCCACGAGATCCTTTGCATCCTGCTCGGTCATCGGAGTGACGACCATGTTGGAGCCGGGGATCGAGTCCGGGTTCTGCAGGAAGGCGGCAAGCTTCTCGCTGGTCCAGACAAAGCCGCCGTTCCGGAAGGCGTCGGAATATTGGAAGCCGGAGATGCTGCCAACCTTGCGGCCGACCACGCCATTCAGCGGTGGCCCCACCACGACGCTTCCGCTGAGCCCATGGCAGGCCGCACAGCTTTCGAACAGCACCTGCCCGCGGTCGATCGCTGCGGGATCGCCACCCGATCCGGAGCAGGCAGCAAGGGCCGGGGCAAGAGCCAGCAGGATCGGAAGAATTGCTCTGGACATCGAAGGCTTCACTTTCGAACAGCGACGACTGCGGCGATGATCCCGGCCAGCACCATCAGCATGGCACCCACACCCCAGGCGAGCAGGAAGAAGACAGCCAGCCCGCCAAGCCAGAGGGCAGTGGCGATCACCGCCCCGCGCGTTCGCTTGAACAGGGCAACAGGCGGAAGGAAGAGCGCCAGAAGGGCAAGCAGCCACCGCATCAGACGAGCCTGCCCTGGAGGTGATCGGCCAGGCGCATGGCCATGGCAATCAATGTGAGCGTCGGGGACGCGTCGCTTGGGTTCGGGAACACGCTCGATCCGGCGATGTAAAGATTGTCGAGGTCGTGCACGCGGGAATCGAAGTCGACCACGCCATCTTCGGGCCGCTTGGACATGCGCGTCGTGCCCATCTGGTGGTGCGTTCCACCAAGGCGCTTTTCCATCGTCGCGCGGGTGATTTCGCCCATCTGTACCCGGCCAAGGCCAAGGGCCGACAGTTCGCGCGCAACAAGATCACGGCCGACAGTCACCGTCTTCACGTCAAGGTCGGTCAGATGCCAGTCGAGGTCGGCCTCGGGCTGGCCGATGGCATTCTTCCGCGCCGACAGGACCACGCGCGACAGCGGGTTGGGCGCCTGTTCGAACCGGTGCCGCATCTTGAAATAGGGCTTCCAGCGCAGGCGCGGGTGGATCGACCCCAGAGCAGCGCCGGCCACGCCCGGCATATCGTCCAGAACGGTACGCATGTCTTCGGCCACTTCGGCGTCGAAGGGACGCATGAAGGTTTTGCCGAGGTCCGTCAGCGACTGCTCTGTCTGCTCTCCGAACCCGGTTCGTAAGAAGCGCACATAGTTGTTCAGCACGCCATGCTTTCGCATGCTCGCTTCCGAAAGAGCGAGGTGGATATCGATCCCAAGGCGCCGCACCTCGTTGAAATCGTAGATATCGGGGAAGCGGCTGCTCGGGATCAGCGTCGAATTCTCGACCACGGCATGCTCGCTGAAATGCCGCCCCACATTGTCGTGGCCGTTGCCGACCCCGGCCGGAGACTGGCTTGTCGACGACAGCAGTATCCTGGCATTCTCAATTCCGTGGCAGGCCAGAATGAAGTAATCGGCCTGTATCTCCACTTCCTTGCCAGTCAGCGTGCGCGCCCGTGCCCGGTCGATGCGCCGCGCGCCGTTCTGGATCAGCTCGACAACATTCAGGTTCAGCACCTGCGTCAGGCCGGGCAGGCTGGCCAGCTCATCCTCAACGGTGCGGGCAACCAGCCGGCTTGGCGAGATCTGGAAGGTCCGAGTCTCCACAGCCCCGGAAAAGCCCGGCAGCCCCTCCACCATCTCGGAGCCGGGAAGGCCGACTGCCTCGATCCGGCCCTTCTGGTTGAAGAAATCCGCAGAGACGTCGAGCAGGCCCGCCGCTTCCTTCAGATAGGGCATGAGGCCGGGCAGATCGACCGGCCAGGGCAGGATGCCAAGCTCGGGCCGGCCCTCAAGATCGATCGGCTGGCCGACCCGGCAGTAGCCGGTCCAGTGGTTGGTGGTGCCGCCATAGTAGCGAAGGCGGGTCGCCAGAAGGTCGAAATAGGGAACCCCGATGCTTCGGCCGGCCGCCAGCCGCTGCGTGCCGCCCTCCAGCTTCAGACCGCCGGACTCGACCAGCAGGACGCCATCCGACCTGTTCGCCAGCCGCCGTGCGAGCGAAAGGCCGGCGGCCCCGGCGCCGATGATCGCGACGCGGGCTTTCAGAACCGTGCCGACACTGTCCGTTCGCGCGTCCTGGATCTTCATGCCAGTGGGGCGCCTGCTGCCAGCAGCCAGCGCACAGCCTCGGTCCGGGCGACCATCACGCCGCCGACGTTGAGCGTCCGACCCTCGAGAAAGTCGGCCGAACAGCAGGCTGCGAATGCGGTCGGCGAGAGGCCAGCAACCTTGGGCCCGAAGGCAGCAATCATCCTTTGGGCCTCGCCGGCACCGACCGCCTCTGCCACCTTGCCGCCCATCCGCGCTTCCGCAGACTGGCCTCCAGCCTCTGCAAGCGGGATGCAGGCCACGCCGAGCATGGCAATCGCACTGCGACGCTGCAAGGGGACGCCTCGGGGGTCATGCTGCATTGCGGTAGTCCTTTGGCCGTGCGGTAGGGCCGGGGGCAATGAACGTCAAGCGCGGCCCCCTGCCCCTGCTGCGCGACATAAGGTCAGATCATGACCGCCACGCGGCACCGCTGACATGCCCCAAAATGCGCTGGTTTCGCTTGTCTTGGCAGCAACCTTCCGGGGTCTGGTTGCGGGCCAACGTGCCCGCCTCAGAAGGCCGTCGGCGCGGGACTGATGGTCGCAAAGCCGGCCGGAGTCACCTGCTGCACTTCAAGCCCCCGCTCGGCCACATTGTCCTTGAACCGGAAGATCCCGTCCACCCCGGCGAAGCCCTGCGGGTCGGCAAGCAGGGCTTGCGGGAAGGGCGTGCCCAGTTTCCATTGCGCGCCGGCCGCGCTGATCGCCAGCAGCATGGAATCATAGGACAGGCTGGCCAGCCGCGACGGGGTGCCGCCGAACCGGGCCTGGTAGCGCTTGGCCATCGACTGGAAACGCCGGTCGGGAACAGCGGCAAACACCGCCCCCTTCAGCGCGGCCGATGCGCCAAGGCCGGGCTCGGTGTTCCACAGTTCGGTCCCCATCATCAGGTAGCTGCCCGTGGGCGCACCAAATTTGGTGAGGTGAGGGCCGAAGGCCGCAGCGATTGCACCCGAATCCGCCACCAGCAGCGCATCGAAGGCAACTGGCGGGACCCCAGCAGACGGCGTCGCGATCATGCCGTCGGGCCGCTTTACCGGCGTCGTGCTGCCGGCCTGCTTCAGCCGGGCATCATAGTTGGTGACCTTGCGGGCTGCCCCAGGAAGGGCAGTTGGCGTGCGCGCAAAATTCTGCAGCGCAACCACCTGTCCGCCAGCCGTGCTGACCGCCCGCGTGAAGGCAACCGACGCCCGCTGGCCATAGACCCCATCGGGCACCAGGGCAGCAAAGCGCTTCAGCCCTTGCCCGGCCGCATGTTCGACCACGCGGCTGACGGACTGGGCAGGCTGGAAGCCGAGCACATAGAATCGCCCACCGGCCACGCCGCTGTCGTTGGAAAAGCTCAGCATCGTGATGCCCTTGGGCTCGGCCGCCGCCTTCACGGCCGGCGCGTCGCCTGACAGCAGCGGCCCCAGGATCAGTTGCGCCCCATCGGCAATGGCACGATTTGCAGCACCGCCGGCGCCAAGGGCCACCGTGTCGTAGCTTGTCAGCCGCACGCCCTGCTTGCCGGTGTCGACAAGGGCAAGGGTTGCAGCATTGGCAAGGCTGATTCCCACGGGCGCATTGGGACCAGACAGCGGCACCAGAATCGCAATGCGGTGCACCTCGCCCGGCTTCACCTCCACCGGCTTCTCCACCGGCGGTGGCGGCGCAACCGGGGCAACGGGAGCCTTGGCACGCGGGGCACAGGCCGCCAGCACGGCAAGCGAAACCAGTGCGCCGACCGCAGCGAGGCGCGGTACGCCGATTGCCCGGGATGCAGCCCTTGCCGTTGACCCCTCAGCCGCCCAAACTGCCTGCATGCCCGTTGCTCCGCCCAAAGAACCCGATGTTGACCGGCCGACCCATGCGGACACGGCCCCGGTTGCCGACGATACCGCCGAGCGGCTGTCGCCCGGGCTCTACATCGTGGCCGGGCCCATCGGCAACCTCGAGGACCTGACGGCCAGGGCCGCGCGCATCCTGCGGCAGGCCGATGTGGTCGCCTGCGAGGACACCCGC